>JAICJJ010000060.1 GCA_025928535.1 Thermomicrobiales bacterium | reverse complement strand
TCAGGCTGTGGAAGCCGTCCGGCAGATCGCCGACCAGCGCCTCGCCGATGAAGCCCGATCGGTCGGCCTCGGGATAGTCGGGAAAAAGCGCCTTCACGTCGGGGCGGTCGCCGCCATATTCGGCGGTGGCGCGCTCGACGCCATCGATCAGCATCTTGACCGCGAAAATGCCCGCCCGCGACACGGCCCAGCCCGTGGCGGTGATCGCGTTTTCGGTCACCACGTCGGGCGTGCGCCCCGGCCGCTCGATCCGACCGAGAATCGGCTGGGCCGCCGGTTTTTCCGTCGCCGGCGTTTCGGCCAGCGCCTGTTCGACCGCGCGCTCGGCCGATCCGTCTTCGGTCGGCGCTCCGCCCGCCGACGGCGCGTCGGCGTCCGTCGCATGTCCGTTCGCGTGGCCGCCGGCGGCCAGCCGCGCTTCGACTTCGCGCAGGCGCGCTTCCGCGATCTGGGCGCGCAATTCGGCTTCCTGCACCCGAACGTTGAGCAGGATGTTGTTGCGCAGCAGCACCGCGACCTGTTTCGCCCGGTCGAAGAGCAATCGATCGCCGATCCGCTTGTTGTCGCCGACGGCGACGCCGGCCAGCAGCGGCGAAATCGACAACTGAATCGGATACCGGTGGGGGTACTGCGCTTCGATCAGGCCGTCGGCGAGGTAGTACTCGAAATCGTCCCGCCGCGCGACGCGGCTCCAGCGTTCGGCGTAGCGGTCGAGGTTGGCGCGTTGGTCGGGCGCGGCCGGATCGCGGGTGGTCGATTCGAAGTGGTAGACGACGCTGTCGTGGCAGTAATGAACTTCGCGCCCCGTCTCGCCGAGACGGAGACAAAAATCGACGTCTTCCCAGCCGTTGTGGAACGCGGGATCGAAGCCGCCCATCGCGTCCCAGGCTTCGCGGCGGATCAGACAACAGGCGAAGGTGACGATCGGGAAGCGGCGCGAGCGATTGACGGCCGGGTGATCGGACGGAAAGCCGAGGTAAATGTGCTGGGGGAAACCGTTTTGCCCGATGACGACGCCGGCGTGCTGGACCGTGTCGTTCGGGTAGAGGAGCTTCGCGCCGATCACCGCCGCTTCCGGATGGCGAATGGCGTAGCGGGCCAGCGCCGAGAGCCAGCCGAAGGTCGGAATCGTGTCGTTGTTCAGCAAGACGAGATTGGGATGCGACGCGGCGGCGATGCCCGCCGTGCAGGCGGCGGCGAAGCCGAGCGGGCGTTCGTTCCGAACCACTCGTATCCGGTCGCCGAAGGACGCCAGCAATTGCGGCGTCAGATCGGCCGAACCGTCGTCGACGACGATGATCTCGCGTTCGACGCCGGTTTCCGGGTCGCTCAGGAGCGCGTTGACGCAAGCCCGCGTTAGCGTGACCTTGTTGTGGACCGGAATGATGACCGAGCAGGCGAGTTTGGCCGCCCCGGCCGGCGCGGCGGGCCGGTCGGCGACGCTGGCCGCGCCTGGGTTGGTGGTGGTCTGACTGGCGTCGGTCATGCCTGCGATGCGCTCCCTATCCCTCGTTGGCTTGCAGATTGGCGTAGATGAAATTGTCGGATCGCGGGTCGGCGGTCCACGCCGCCATCGTCAGGCCGTTGCGGTCCTTGTCCGTGATGAGCGAGGTCGTTTGCGCGATTTCGTGAAACAGATCGCGCAGGGCCGGGTCGCAGAGCGACCAGTCGATGTCCGGCGCGAGCGGCGAAATGCCCGCTTCGCAGCCGGGGCTGTATTCGCCGGAACACATGTATTCGATCACCGTGTCGGCCGGAAACGTGTTGCCGTGGGCGAATCCGGGCGGAACCCAGATCCACTCGCCGTACGCTTCGTCGCGAACGGGCATGTCGTAGGCGATGGCCTTGCCGTAGGTCGGCGAGCCTTTGCGGATGTCGAGCACGAGATCGACCATCTGGCCGCGGATCGTGCGGACCAGTTTCCCCATGTACGGGTTCCACTGGAAATGCATCCCGCGGATCGTGCCCATTCGGGAAAAACTCTCGTTGACCTGCAGCCAGCGCACGCCATGAAAAAAGGGCGTCAGTTCGCCGTCGAAATCGCTTTGGCGGAATTGCTCGGTGAAATAGCCGCGATGATCGACGAACCGCTGGTAGCGGATCACCTTGACGTCCGGAATCGCGAGCGACGAAACCTCGAGAATCTTCACGAACACGCTCCTTGCCGCGGCCCCGCGCGACCGGACAGCGGGAATCGACGCGTGACCCACGCAAACGAACAACGACGACCGCGGGTCACGCGATGAAGCCCTTCGCCTGCAAGTAGGCGGCGAGCGCGTCCTGCCACGGACGCATCGGCGCGACGCCGGCGGCGACGAGGCGTTCGCTTGTCATCGCCGAATAGGGCGGCCGTTTCGCTCGGCGCGGCTGCTGGGTCGTCGTCGTCCGCTCCACCTCGACCGGGATGCCGGCCAGATCGACGGTCGCCTTGGCGAATTCCCACCAGGAACATTCGCCGGCGTTGGTCAGGTGAAAGAGGCCGGTCGCGCCCGCCGCCATCAACGCCTGGGTCGTTTCCGCCAGATCGTGCGTGAAGGTCGGCGACAGCGCCTGATCGGTGACGACTTTCAATTTGCCTTCGGAGCGGGCCTTGTTGACCATCAATTCGGGAAAGGTCCACCCCTTGCGGCTCGTCGCCGTGCCGTACAACCCGGCCGAGCGGATGACGAGATGGCGCGGGTTGCGCTGGGCGACGAGTCGTTCGCCCGCCCATTTCGAAACGCCGTAGACGTTGAGCGGGTCGGGCGCGTCCGATTCGCGGTGGGGCGTGTCGCGCGGGCGGCCGTCGCCGCCGTAGACATAGTCGGTCGAGTAGAAGACGACGCCCGCGCCCAGATCAGCCGCGGCCCGGGCCACGTTGGCGGCGCCGGTCGCGTTGACGGCGAACGACAGGGTCGGATTCATCTCGCAATCGTCGACCCGATGGAACGCCGCGGTGTTGATCACCCAGTCCGGTTTCAGCCCCCGCAAGGCGTCGGCGACGGCGAGGCCGTCGGTGATGTCGAGATCCTGATGGGTGAGACCGACCGCGTCGTCGCCGAAGCGGCGCAGCAGGTCTTGCCCGAGTTGGCCGGAGGAGCCGATGACGACCGCCTTCACGCCGGCGCTCCCGCCATCATGGTTTCTTTCAGCCAGCGAATGTTGAAGTAGCGCGGGTCCTTTTCCGGCTCGAGGCCGAAATCGCCCCGTTCGAGCGCGTCCCACATCGCGATGACCGCTTCGGTCACGCCGCGGTCGGCGCTGAAGCCGAGTCGTTCGGCGATCTTCTCGCCACTGACGAAATAGGAGCGGGAGGCCGCATTGCCGCTGCGGTCGCGCTTGACGCGGACATCGACCCCGTAGCGTTGCTCGATCACCTCGGTAACCCAGTGCGCCAGTTCGAGCACTCGGTAGTTCTTGTGGATGACGTTGAACGCTTCGCCCCGAATCCGGTCGGTCGGCGCGCTCAGGAGATGAATGTAGGCGTCGACCGCGTCGCGAATGTGCAGCAACGGCCGCCACGCTTCGCCATGGCCGTGGACGGTCAGCAACTGGTTGCGCCAGGCGTGCAAGGTGAAGACGTTGACGACGAGATCGAATCGCATCCGGGGCGACAAGCCGAAGATCGTTCCCTTGCGGAGCATGACCGGCGTGAAGCGCGGATAGTGATCGGCGATCCGCAGCAGTTCGACTTCGGCCAGCCGCTTGGTCTTGCTGTAGTTGGCCGTCGGCGCGATCGGCATGGTTTCCGTCATGGTCGTCACGTTCGAAGTATCGGCCGTGGTCGGCGCGTAGTAGACCGAGCAGGTCGACGCGAAGAGATAGCGGATTTCGCGGTCTTCCCGCTTCGATTTTTCGGCGGCGAGTTGCGCCAGTTGCCGCGTGGCGTAGACGTTGCTTTCGTTGTTGAGATCGGGCGCGAAATCGGCCGTCGGGTCGTTCGACAGGCCGGCGAGATGAATGACGGCGTCGACGTCTTTCAGCCAGGCGGCGTCGGGCGTTCGGAGATCGCCCTGGACCAATTGCAGCCGCTCGTGCGGCGTGAACGGATCGCCGAACCACATGGTGTCGACGACCCGGACCTGCTGGCCGATGCCGAGCAATTCGCGCACGAGAACGCTGCCGATGTATCCGGCCCCGCCGGTCACGAGAATCATGGTCGTCCCCTCTCCCACGCCCAAAAACGTCGCTCGATCGCGCCAACAAGACGGCGCTTCCCCCCGGGTTGCGCCGCGTCAGCCTGCCGCCACGGGTACGGGCGCCCGCAAATCGTACATGACGCACAATCCCGGCTCCTGGACGAGCGCGGGGTAGCGTTCCGCCAGATAGCGTTCGATCGCGGGATTGCGCGACAGCCAGAGCAGCGCCGGACTCGGCACGACCAGATATTCGGCCCCCAACGTCCGCTGGTGTTCGAGTTGGGCGATCGCCGCCGTGCTGTCGATCGAAGTGTAGTCGGCGGCGACGCCGCCGTCGCCTTGCGGGTAGGAACGCGCCGGCCGGCCATCGAGGTCGAGCATGGCGTCGTCGCCGAACGTCGCGACGAGCACCGGCGCGCCGGTCGGCAATCGGTCGGCGACGAGCGTGCGCACCCGTTGCAAGAGTTGCCGGTAGAAGATGGCGGCCGGCGCGCCCGGCGCATGCCGCGCCAGCGCCGCGCCGAGGGTGGCGATGACTTCCGTGTCGCGATCGAGCAATTGGGCCTGTGTGCTGGCGAGCATCTCCCGCAATTCGGCTTCGTATCGATGCTGCATCGCGATCTGTTCTTCGGCCCCCGCCAATTGATTCCGCTGCAGGTGCATCGATTCGCGCAACGTCCGCATGTCGTTGACGAGGCGCTGGTATGCCGCGCCGAGCTCGGCCAGTTTGCGGTCCCGTTCGCCGACGCGGTGTTCCAGTTCGCCACGGTGGGCCTGCTGCACGTCGAGCGCCGTTTCCAGTTCCTTGACGCGGAGCGTCCGGGCCGCCAACGACCGCCGGTGCTCGTCCAGATCGAGCTTGAGCAGATGCCATTCGAGCGCCGCCCGGTTGCCGGCGCCCGCCGTCGGCGCGAGCGACCAGGGCGGAATCGCGATCGACCCCCGTTCGCGCCCGGAAGTTTCGAGCGCGACCTCAGCCTCGATCGCGTCCCCGTCGCCGAGCGGATCGGCCGGATCGGCCCATTCCGCTTCGGCGCACAGCGCGCGATACCGGTCGATGATTTCCGGCGCGATCCGCGCGGCGTAGAGATCGCCGATGGTCAGCCGGTGATGTTTCAGCTCGGCCTCGGCCGTGGCGACGGCGTCCGCCATGTCAGCCGGCGACTCGAGGCCGAGGCGGGCGAGCACACGGCGCAATTCGGCCCCGGGCCGCTCGAAGAAGGCGTCGAAATGGGTGACGACGCGATTTTCCGGCGTCGTCGCGTCCAACGCCCGCGCGGCGTAGGCGTCCCAGAGCGCGATGGCGAGCGGAAACGAAAACTGGTTGCGCCGCTTGAGCGACAGCGCCACTTCGAGCGGGTTGCGGACGACGAACACCACCTTGAGCGATGGCGCGATCTGCCGCCAGAACGGCAAGGTCAGGCAGTTGCGCGGGTCCTTCCAGCCCCAGAATGCATCGCCGTCGAACCCGGCGACGAGCGCTTCGGCGCGGGCGCGGATCGACGCCAGCCGGGCGGCCGTCCAATCGAAGTCGGCGGCCGGCGGAAAATCCCAGGCGCTATGCGCGGCGGCGAGGAGCGATTCGTTGACGTCGACGAAATCGAGATGCTCCCAATAGCCTTCCGGATTGTCGACCGTCGGCGGCATCAGTCGCTCGGATGGACCGAGGTCGAGCCCGGCTTCATGCAACATCTGGGCGACCATCGACGTGCCGGAGCGGTGCATGCCGGCAATGCAAACGGGCATCATCTCTCGCTTTCCCGCCGTTCGGCGCGGCGTCCTTCCCGATGCGCCAGCGCAGCCAGTTCCGCCGCGATCCGCGTCTCGCCGCCGAACGGCAACAGTGCGGGCGGCGACGATTCGCGCGTCAATTCCGCCAGCACGCGCTCCCAGAGCGAGCGGGGCGACAATGCCTGCGGCGGGAGGAGTGTGACCAGACCGCGTCGGGCGAATCGCTCGGCGCGGATCAATTGCTCTTCCGGGCCGGGCAGACGCGGGACCACGACCGAGCGTTTGCCGGCGAATGCGGCTTCGCACAGGGAATTGTAGCCGCCCATGCTGACGACGACATCGGCGGCGGCGACGGCGGCGAAGAGATCGGGGTCGAACGCCGTCACGTCGACGTCGGTGCGGCCGGCAATCAGCCGCGCGATCGCTTGCCGATCGGCGTCTTCGAGCAATGGCCCGGTGACGACGTAGGAGACGAGATCGGCCGGCGCGAAGTCGGGCAGCCCTTCGAGGTAGGCGCGGGCGACCGGGCCGCCGTCGGCGCCGCCGCCGACCGAGACGACGGCGAGACGCCGCCCGATCGCGCCAAGATCGCTCCGGACGCGCTCCGGAGAGCGCATCGGCGGCGCCGGCGAGAGATAGCCGCAAAAGCGGGTTCGCTCCGCGGCGCGGTCCGAGAGCCCATATTCGGCGATCGGGTCGAAGACCTCCTGGCTGCCGTAGATCAGGATTCGGTCGTAGAAGTCGTCGAGGAGCGGATAAACCTGCTCGTTGCGCCAGATTTGCCGGGTCTGCTCGGCCCCGAAGGTGATGTCCCGCATCAGGAGCGCGAATCGGGCGTCGGGGCGGTCTTGCCGCAACCGCTCGAACGCGGGGATCAACTCGCGAAAGAGGCCGGCGGGCGCATGATCGACGACGACCAGATCGGGCGCGAACGCGTGAATCGTCGCGGCCGCGATGTCGCGCCGCGCCGCCATGACCTTGCCGTACGGTTCGGGACCCGCCTCGGCCGCCGGAATCGTGTCGTAGATCGTCCGGCGCGGCACGGAGGGCAGTTTGACGAAATCGAGGTTGGGCGGCAGATCGAAGGCGGAGACGTTGAGCGAGCCGGTCAGGAGGAGCAGCGCGTCGTCGGGGCAGCGCTGCGCCAGGGCGTGGGCGACGCCGAGCGTGATGCGGAGATGGCCGAGGCCGGTTCCGTCGTGACTGTAGAGGAGAATGCGGCGCGGTTCCGACCGAGTTTCGGCCGCATCGACCGAATCGCTGATGGCGGGATTCTCCCGTGGCGCCGATGGCGAGCGACGAACAGGATCGCGGAAACGTGACGAGGGGGCGGCCCATCCGCCCCCTCGTCGCAATTGCGATCGCATGTCGCGGTCGCCCGCGCGGCGAACCTAGCTGACGAAAGCCAGGTTGTAGTTGCCGCCCGAAGCATCGGCGATGGCCGTGCCGCCGTTGGCGGAAACGCCGAGCGCCGTGTTGTTGGAGACGGAGCCGCCATCGACCGAAACGGGGCCGCCGGTGGTGTCGCCAACGCCGATAGCGTTGCCGGCATTGCCGCCGCTATTGATGTCGCCGAGGCTGACCGCCCCGCCGTTGGCGCCGGCCGTCGCCACGCCGCCGTTGCCCGCCGACGCCGTGAACTGCGCGAAAAGTTCTTCGCTCATCCCTGATCACCCTCCCGAGATGCCCACCAGGGCAACCACAACCCGACCCCACGGGCGACAACGGCCTGAACCGCCTGGGCGGTTTGCAAGGCACGCTGTCCGTTCGCCCTGGGGAGAAGGTAGCATCAGCCCCGGGAGTGTGTCAATGCCTGTTTACGTTCGAGCGCGCCAATCGGTTTCATTGCTGGGCGGAAACGCGGCGGTCGTGGTCGTGAAACGGGAATGCCCGCCGCCGGGCGAGGCGCTCCAAACGGTCGCGGGCGGCCAGAATCGCGGCGTGGAGCGCGGGGTCGCGCGTCGCCAGATGCGACGCCGCCAACTCGTCTTCATCGCGAATGGTCAGCCGGCCGTCCGGCAGCAAGACCAGATCGACGTACAGGTCATGCCAGGTCAGCCGCGGATGTCCCCCCGGCCAGTCGAGCGTCGCAGGATAGGCGACGTTCGCGTACCAGCCGCTCAGGGGACCGTCCGGCGCGAAGACGGCGAAGACGTTGAACGGATCGCGCGGCGAAAAGTATTCGACGATCTGGTCGCCCGGCACGAAGCGCAGTCCGTCGAGGTCGACTTCGCGCCTGGTCCAGGTCGCCGCCAGCGCGATCCAGGGCGGGGGCGCGCCGATGTCGATCACCGTCGCCGGGTAGGTCGCGGCGACCACGCCATCCGGCGCGCGTTTGACCACCTCGACCACCGCGCCTGAAGCGAGGGCGGGCCATGTTGCCGCCTCAGGCGTCGCCGGGCTGCGCGGCATCCGCGGGTCGAGCGTGGACCGCTCCGGCTCGTTCGCCGTCATGCGGCGCCGGACGCTTCGCCGCGGATCTGGGCGAGCACTTCGCGCGTCTTGGCTTCCATCGTCGCGCGATCGTCCGCTTCCAGATTCAGGCGCAGCAGCGGTTGCGTGTTGGAAGGGCGGACATTGAACCACCAGGTCGGAAAACTGACGGTGATGCCGTCGAGATGGTCGATCTCGGCGCCTTCCGCGGCGTAGTGGCGTTCGATCCGCAGCATCGTCTCGGT
Source organism: Thermomicrobiales bacterium (assembly GCA_025928535.1). Lineage (GTDB taxonomy): Bacteria > Chloroflexota > Chloroflexia > Thermomicrobiales > UBA6265 > JAICJJ01. Next base: position 1,389 of record JAICJJ010000060.1, on the reverse strand, counting down.
CGGATCGGCGACGTCCGAGTTGATCTCGCCCGAGCGAAAGCGGGTGTCGAGTGGCCGAATCACCGCGGAGAGCGGCGCGTTCGCTTCCGAGACGATTTCGAGGACCGTCAGCAATGCGAGCATGCCCGAATCGGCGTACCAGAGATCGCGAAAATAGAAATGACCGGAATGCTCGCCGCCGAACACGGCGTCTTCGGCCCGCATCAGCGCCTTGATGTACGAGTGGCCGACCCGCGATCGAATCGGCTTGCCGCCCAACCGCAAGATGGTCTCCGGCACCGAGCGCGAGCAGATCAGGTTGTAGACGATCGCCGCGCCGGGATTGCGTTCGAGCATTTTCGCGGCGACAAGGGCCGTGATCATGTCGCCGCCGACGAACGCGCCGTTCTCGTCGATGAAAAAAACGCGGTCGGCGTCGCCGTCGAATGCCGCGCCGAAATCGCATTTCTGTTCGACGACGACGCGCTGCAAGTCGCGCACGTTTTGCGGTTCGAGCGGATTCGCCTCGTGGTTGGGAAATGATCCGTCGAGTTCGAAAAAGAGGGGCACGACTTCGACCGGCAGGTGAGCGAAGACTTTCGGCACGGTCAGCCCCGCCATGCCGTTGCCGGCGTCGATCGCGATCTTGAGCGATTTGATGCGCGAGACGTCGATCAGGCCGAGCATGTACTTGGCGTAGGCGTCGAGGATGTCGCGTCCGTGCAGCGAGCCGCGCGCCTGATTGGTGGCGGGCGGCGGCAGGCGGTGGTCGATGATCAGATCGCGAATCGTCGCCAGGCCAGTGTCGAGCGAGAGCGGCCGTGCTTCCTTGCCGCAGATTTTCAGCCCGTTGTATTCGGCCGGATTGTGCGACGCGGTGACCATGACGCCGGCCGGATATCCGAAATTGCCCACCGCGAAATAGAGCGCGTCGGTGGAGACCAGCCCGAGGTCGACGACATCCGCGCCGCCGTCGCGAATCCCGTCGATCAGCCCCGCGGCGATCGCCGGCCCGGACAGGCGCATGTCGCGGCCGACTGCGACTTCCTCCGGCTGGAGCGCGGCGACGAGGCCGCGGCCGATGAGATTGGCGATTTCGGGGTTGAGCTCGTTCGGGACGATGCCTCGGATGTCGTAGGCCTTGAACAATTCCCGGATGCGCTCGGTCTCGCGCGGGTCATTCGTCGATTCGGTCATGGCTGCCCCCTGCCGTGCATCGCTCGCGGCGGATAGTGGCACGCGGGTTCCCCTCCGGCAAGAGCAGAATCCGGGCCGGGGTCTGAGTCGGGGAGTCGGGGGGTCGGGAAGTCGGGGTGTCGAGCAGAGACGAGCCGCCGCGTATCGCGTCATGCCGAGTTTGTCGAGGCATCTCGTTCACTTCCAAGAACGACGAGATCCTTCGACTTCGCT
>JAICJJ010000437.1 GCA_025928535.1 Thermomicrobiales bacterium | reverse complement strand
CAGGTAGGTTCCGTTGAGCCGCAGGCGCGCCATGAAGATGAAGTAGGGGATCAGAAAGACGACCGGCGGCGCCATGAGCAAACCGATGTACCAGAGCATGATCTGCCGCTTCCCCCGCATGCGATAGCGGGAAAGCGCGTACGCCGCCGGCAGCGCGAAGGGGATGTTCAGAAGGGTCGCGCCGGCGGCGACCACGATGCTGTTCAGCAACTGGCGCGCGTTGGCGCCCGGATTGACCAGCGTGAAGACGAAGGCGTCGAGTTGCGGCTGGAAAATGAATTGCGGGGGGTTGGCGAACGCGGTCGACGGCGGCCGCAGCGCCAGCGCCAGAAACCACAAGATCGGCCCGATGAAAAAGATCAGCACCAGGGCCAGCGCCAGATAGGTGAGGATGGTTCGCAGCGGAGTGGGTCGCATCACCACTCCCAATTCCGGAAGGCGATCAGGATGTACAGATTCACCAGAATCGTCACCAGGATGACGATGATCCACGTCATCGCCGACGCGACGCCGATATTGTAATTGTTCAATCCTTCCAGATAGAGGTTGTAGCTCAGCGTCCGCGAGGCCGTTCCGGGGCCGCCGCGGGTGAGCACCAGCACCAGATCGAACATGTTGAAGAGTTGCATGAAGCGGATCATGATCACCACCACCGCGGTCCGCCACATGAGCGGCAAGGTGATCCGGCTGAAGAGTTGCCAGCCGCCGGCCCCATCCACGCGCGCCGCTTCGATCACGTCGTCCGGAATGGAAAGGAGGCCGGCGTAGAGGACGATCGCGAAAAACGGCGTCCACTGCCAGATGTCGGCCAGCGCGATCGACGCGAGCGCCGTCTTGCCGCTGCCGAGCAGGCCCTGCGGCGGCACGGGGAACCCGACCGAGGCGAGCAGCCAGGAGATCAGCCCGCTCCCCTCGTAATACATGTAGCGAAAGAGGAAGCCGACGACGATCGGCGCGATCGTGGTCGGCATGATGAGCAAGGTCCGGGCGAGCGACGTGCCTTTCAGGCGGGAACTCAGCAGCAACGCGATGCCCATGCCGAACCAGAACTGGATGAACGTCCCGACGATCGAGAGGATCAACGTGTTGCGCAAGGCATCGACGAACGGCGAATTGGTGAAGACCGAGCGGTAGTTCTGGAGGCCGACGAACAGCAGCGGCACGGGGCTCGTCTGGAGATTCCAGAGGTAGAAACTGTTCTTCAGGGAAAAGAGCAACGGATAGATGATCAGCGCGAGGAGCGCGACGATCGACGGCAGGATCAGCAGATAGGGCAGCGCCCGTCGTCGCATGGCGATCGCGGGCCGCGTCACGCTCGCGCTCACGGCATCTCCGTCCGGGTCACGATTTGGCGGGAATTGCCGGGAAGGGGCTGCCGGCGAGCGCGCCCCTTCCCGGGCACGGTCAATGGCGGGATCAACCGCCGGCGAGTTTGGCGATCAGCGCCTTGGTGTTGTCCAGCGTGTCGTCATAACTCTGGCCGCTGTACGGGATCAGCAGCAGGCCGGTCAGGATGTTTTTCCAGAGGTCGTCGGTCGCCTTCAGCGCATCCGCCGGTGACAGGCCGCCGCTGAGCGCCTGATTGAGTTGCAGGCCGTAGACCCCTTCCAGGGTGGTGTAGCCGGGCGCCGGAGGCCGGACCACCTTGCCGTCGCCTTGCTGCATGATCTTGAGTTGCATGTCCAGATAGGGGTAGATCTTCCGGATGTCCGCGTCCTGGTAGAGCGACGCCCGCGCGAAGTCGCTGAACTGGTAGTTGTAGTCCGGCAGCAAGGCCATCTTCTTCTGGGCTTCGACGCCGGTCGCCCACTTGATGAACTCCCACGCCGCATCGTGATTGGGAGACGAACTCGGAATGCCGAGGCTCCAACCGCCCATGCTGATCGTTTGCGGCGCGTCGTCTTTCAACTTCGGCAACACGCCGTAGCCAAGGCTGTCCTGAATGCTCGACGGCTTGCCGGTCATGTACCCGTCGTTTTTGACGAGGTAGAAGTAGGGCGTCCACCAGTAAAACATCCCGATGTCGCCCTTGGAAAAGCGGGTGCCGGCGTCGAACCAGATGTAATTGATCGCCTCGGGCGGCGAGAGATCGTAGAGCGCCTTGTAGAACGTGAGCGCGGCGACGTTTTCCGGGGAGTTGATGGTCGGCGTGAAATCCCATGGCGACCGCGGAAAACTCTTGAACCAGCGGACGCCCTGGCTCGCCGCCAGTTGGGTGTACATGTGAACGACCGGAACCGGCTGCGCCCCGCAGATGACCGTGCCGAAAAGCGTCTTGCCGTCGGCTTGCTTGCCTTTCAGGCTGGTCGCGATCTCCTTGTAATGATCCCAGGTCCAGCCGGCCGCGTTGGAGGCGTCGGTCGGCAGCGCCGGGATCGAATTGGCTTCGAAGACGTCTTTCCGGTAGACCACGCCCTGTCCGTAGGCGGCGATCGGCAGCGTCATCATCTTGCCGCGCCAGGTGTTCAGCGAGTAGAGGACGTTCGGAATGAAATCGTTGATATCGACGTCCTTGTCGCGGCTGATGTAGTCGTCGAGCGGGATGATCCAGTTGCTGTCGCTGTACTGGCCGGTCCACATCTGGTCGACGGTGACGACGTCGGCGTCGGGGGTGTTGCTGATGAACGACGTCGCCAGCCGCGCGTTGAGCGCGTCGTAGGCGAGGTTTTCCAGCGTCACGTTGATGCCGGTCTTGGCGGTGAAGTCGTTGACGATCTTCTGGAGCGCGAACTGGAACGGATCGCCGACGACCAGCACCCGGATCGTCTTGCCGGCCTGGCTCGACGCGGGCGCCGCGGCCGGGGTGGCGGCCGGCGTTTGCGCCGCGGCGGTGCGGGCGGCGAGGAGTCCGGCGACGCCGCCGGCGGCGCCTTTCAGGAAGTCGCGTCGGAAAAAAGTCCGGTTTCGCCCCGCCATGGCTGCCTCCTCCGATTGGGTTGTCTGACTCCGGCGATCCCCGCGGACCGCGGTTCAGCCGAATTTGCGCCCCGGGCTGTGCGCCGCCCGGCTCGACTCCATGACCCGCTGCCGCAGATTGGATGCCGCGTGTTGTGCTACGGACGGAAATGGCCTGGCGCCTTGCCTCGTTCGACGCCGGCCGCCGCGCCGCGCGATTCTATGTGCGACGCGCCAGGCGCACAAGAGGCTGTGATCATCCGGACGCGCGTCAGCGTGGTGGCGGAGCGCGCCGTCCCGGGGTCATCCTGAGCGAAGTCGAAGGATCTT
>JAICJJ010000051.1 GCA_025928535.1 Thermomicrobiales bacterium | reverse complement strand
CGGCCGGCGCGATCGAAACGATCGCCGCGATCAAGACGATCGACGACGGTCTGATCCCGCCGACTCGCAACTATCGCCACCCCGATCCGGAGATCGACCTCGACATCGTCCATGGCGAAGCGCGCCCGGCCGACATCGCGGTCATGACCAAGCATTCGTTCGGCCTCGGCGGCCAAAACGCCTGCCTGGTCATCGCCCGGTACGACGGCGCGGCCTGACCCCTCGTCATGGCGTCTGGCGCGGACTGGCGGCGGCCGCTCAGACGGCGACGGCCGCCGGCGCCAAGATCTCGCGCAGCCGCCGCCCGACAATCGCCGGATCGTCGCCGTCAAGCACGGTTGGCGACAGCGACACGGCGTTCGGCCCCGCCAGCGCAACCGCGATCCCCGGTTCACCTTCCCAGAGGCGTCGATGGAGATCGGCTCCGGTGAGCCCGACAATCGCCGGATCGACGGCAATGTGGGCGCGCGGCGCGGGCTGCCCCGCTTCATCGGGAAATTGACGGCTCGCCGCAACTCCAGGCAAGCCGGCCACCGCATCGATCCAGTCCTGGACGGTCGCTTCGAACCATGCCGCCCGCGCGGCGTGATCGACGGCCAGATAGACTTTGATCGCGGCGAGGAGACCGATCATTTCTTCCTTGCCCGCTTTCATCGGCCGGGCGAGACGTTGATAGGGCGAGCCATTGACGCGGCACGCTTCGATCCATTCGGCCGCGCCGACGATCAGGCCGCTGGCCTGCGGTCCGCGCAAATCCTTGCCGCCGCTGAAGACCGCCAGATCGGCCCCAAGTTCGCGCGTGAAGCGCCAGAGATTTTCCGGCGGCGGCAATTGCGCCGCCGCATCGACGATGACCGGCACGCCGCGCGCGTGGGCGATTTCGACGGTCTGCACGAGCGACAAGGCAGCATGCGCGAGATGCTCGCCGGCGACGAAGAGGACCGCCGCCGTCGCCTCGCCGATCGCCGCTTCGAGTTCCCAGGGAAACGTCTGCAGCGCGTTGCCGATCTCGACCATGCGCGCTCCGGCCAGCCGCACAGCCGGATCGTACGGAATGCGGTGCGCGCGATGGATAACCACCTCGTGTCGCGCCGGCGTTCGTCCCTCGATCGCCTGGGCGATCGTCGTCAGATCGCCGCGGTTCATCGCCGCCAGCACGCTGACGACCAAACCCGCGGCCGCGCCGGTCGTGATGAACGCGCCTTCGTTGCGGGTCAGTTCCGCGATGCGATGTCCGACCGCGCGTTGCAACTCGTGCATATCGACGTACGCGCCACTCGCCTCGTTCATGGCCGCGAGCACCGGCTCCGGCATTTTCGACCCGCCGAGCGCCGTCCACCGTGCGTTCGCGTTGATGATCCGCCGCACGCCAAGTTCTTCGTAGATGCCCATCGCCTCGCTCTCCCGCCGCGCCGCAACCGTCACACCGATTGTCGCGCAGCGGTCGCTCGATCGCTTGGTGTGCTTTGCGGGGATATGTCGCCTGAAATCGGTTCGCCGAATGGCCCCCTACCCCAGCGTTCCGACCTGCGCCGCCACCTTCGGCCGCGCCGTCCGCCGGGCGACAATCTGCCGCACACGATCTTCGCTCGGCAGCCAGAATGCCAGCAGCGCCGCGAACGCGCCGACGAGCGCCAACGCCCGCATCGCGTCTTGCAACCCGTACTGATCTCCGATGGCGCCCATGATCGGAATGCCGATCGCGCCGGTGACGAAGCCGAGGCCGAGAATCAATCCCGAAGCGAACCCGGCGCGCCCCGCCATCACCTGCTGGGCCAGCACCAGGCGGAGCGGCGCCGTCGAAGCGCCGAGCAAGCCGATCGCGGCGGCGGTCAGAAACGCCCAGGGACCCGGAAATTGGGCGAAGACGAGAATCGTCGGCACGGAAAAGAGCGCCGAGGCGACGATCACCGTCTTGCGGCCGATCCGGTCCGCCAGCGTCCCGGCGCCGACCGCGCCGATCGCGTTCGCCAGCACCAGGACCGTGGCCAGCGGCCCGTAAAACTCCGGCCCGTACCCCATCGCGGCGTACCAGGTCGGAATGAACGACTGCAAGCCGAAAATCGTCCACGATCGGAGCATCATCACGCCGACGATGACCGCCAGCACCCCGGTCGCGACCGGACCGGACGCGCTCGCCTCTCCGACCCGACGGCGCAGCGCGGGAAAATCGGGCCGCCGCATGACGCGCAGCAACGAGACGGCGGCGATCAGCCCCGGCGCGATCATCAGGGCCGTGCCGTGGAGGCCGAGCGCCGCCAGCAAGAGCGCGCCGACCAGCGGTCCGAGCGCGACGCCGAAGGTGCCGGCCGAGGTATAGAGCGACATCGCCGCGTTGCGGTAGCGCTCGTCGATCACCACGCTGGCCGTCACCGCGCCCATCGGGTGAAAAGCGCCCGAGCCGATGCCGGCCAGGCCGGCCAGCGCCAGCAACGCCGGAAAGGTGGGCGCGAATCCGACGATCGAAAACAGAACGGCTGTCCAGGCGAGCGCCGCGCCCGTGAAGCGCGTTCCCCAGCGGTCGGCGATCAATCCGAAAAAGGGCTGCGATACCGACGACCCGCCGCTGTAGGCGAGCGCGACCAACCCGAGCGTTTTCAGATCGAGTTGAAACCGGCCGATGAGGAGCGGGTACAGCACCGGGAGCACGCCCGCATACATATCGACCGAAAAATGGCCGAGCATCAAGATCCGCAGCGGACCGTTGGCCAGCACGCGTGCCCGCAAGGAAGACGCAGTCTCCGACATGCCGCTCCCGTTTCGTCCCGATCCACCCGGCGCGCCCCGGCCGCGACCACCCGCCGGCCCCCTCAGGAATGCTCCCACGAATCGACGCACCATCGTACCGCCGAATGGGTCCAATGGTACCCGTGACGCGGCGTCACGGGTCGTATGATGCAGGCGTCGACGATCGGTTCCCCTTCCCTCCCGGTCGGCGATTCGGTCCGCACCATCGGACCACCCATCCCGCGGCGCCCCGGCTTCGTCCGGGGCGTCGGCCTTCCTGAAGCAATGCTGCTGAGGAGCATCCATGGTTGTCGGCATCGCGATGTTCGTCATCTTCGTCGCCCTTGTGATTGTCGTCTTGCCGTTCTGACCCGGATGCGCGGCATCGGCGGTTGTCCCCTCGGCTGGCCGCGATTGTCCCTGGTCTGTTCAATTCAAAGTTGTGTCGCTGCGCCACGACGATAAACGGGCCGGTCGCGCGTTTGCGTTTCGGACCCGCCCCTTCCGGCTTGTGACAGCGGGTGTCCGAACGGGCGGCGCATCCTGTCTCCTGGCGCTCGAAACACCACGCGACAACCCAGGCCAAACGGGCTACCATGGTCTCCATGGCAATGGCGCGCGTTTGGCGTAGAGGAGGCAGTCTGAATGCGAGGCGCGGCGGTCGTGATGCTCCTCGGCGCTCTGCTGGCGCTCCCGATCGCCTCGCGCGCGGCGCCCGCTGCGCAAGCCACCCCGGCCGCGCAACCCGCCTCCGCCTACGCCGACGCCGTCCGCTCGACGCCCGGCCTGGCCGCCTGGTGGAGGCTGGATGAGCCGACTGGCAACGCCCGCGACGCATCCGGACACGGTCACGACGCAACCTATGGAGCCGCGGTCGCCCGCGCCGTGCCCTCGCTCCTCCCGACCGATCCCGATCCGGCCGCCGGCTTTCCCGGAACCAGCGATGGCTCCGTCGATGCCGGCGACGCGCTCGACGCGCCCGGCGTCCAACCATTCACCTTCGAACTCTGGACGAGGATCGACGAGCAGACCGAACCGTATCCGCGGCTCATTTCGAAAGAAGGCATCGACGACGCCGGCCAGCGGCAAGGCTTTCTCATCTATCTCAACGCCACCTCTGGCCGCCTCGGCGTCGAGCGCTGGCGCGACGGCAAGCCCGACGCGCTGACGACGCCCAATCCGCTTGCGTCCGGCGAGATCCACTACATCGTCGCGACCTACGACGGTTCGTCGCTTCGGGTCTTCGTCGATGGGGCGCCGGCGGCGGAAGGCGCCGCCACGCGCGAATTGCTCGATACTCCCTACCCGCTGCGGATCGGGGCGCGCTCCGACGGCAGCAATGGGCTCGTTGGGGTCATCGACGAAGTCGCGATCTACAATCAGGCGCTCTCGCCGGAAACGATCGCCGCCCATTTCCAGGCCGGTTCGGGCGTTGCGCCCGGCACCCCGGTTCCCGCGCCGTCGCCGGTCGCCGCCGCGGCAGCGACGCCCGCGGTCGAAGAAATCGGGGCGACGACGCCGGCGCCCGCGCCAACCGCGACTGCGGTCCCGGCCACCGCCGCGCCGCCGGTGGCGACGTCCGAGAACGAAGCGGTCGTGGTTGCGACCGCCGCGCCGACCCAGCCGGGCGCCCCACCGCCGGCGCCAACGGCGGCCGCGCAACCAGCGACGCCGCAAGCCGGCGTGGCGCTCGGATCGTCCGCCGTCACCACGGCTGATCTCAACTTGCGCGCAGGGCCGTCGGAAGATGCCGACGTGCTGATCGTGATTCCGGCCGGCACGACGATCGACCTCCTGGGCGACACCGTCGGCGACTACGTCTCGGCGCAGGTCGATGGACAAACTGGCTGGGTCGCGCGCGCCTATCTTCAACCCGCGCCCTGACCGCGCCCATTTCAGAACAGCGGCTGCACAGGGCAACGCCCCTCTTGCCGCTCGCGCGCGTTCGGCAATCGGTCGGCGGCGGGGCGGACGCCGGTTGCCGTGATGAACCAGGCGAGCAGCAACGCATGGTCATGCGAGGAGGGATCGATGTCGATTGGAACGCGGTCGGTGCGGGAAGGAACGATTCCATTCAAGGGGTATCAAACCTGGTATCAGATCGTCGGCGAGGGCGAGGAACCAGGGAAATTTCCCCTGCTCTGTCTGCACGGCGGCCCGGGGGCCGGCCACGACTATCTCGAATCGCTCGCCGCGATGGCCGATACCGGACGCCGTGTCATCTTCTACGACCAACTCGGCTGCAGCCGTTCGAGCATCCCGGAATCGAAGCCGGAGATGTGGACGGTCGATCTCTTCATCGAAGAAGTCGACGCCATTCGCCAGGCGCTTGGCCTCGACCGAACCCACCTGCTCGGTCAATCGTGGGGCGGCATGCTGGCGATGGAATACGCCCTGACGCAACCGCAGGGACTCGTCAGCCTGACGGTCGCCAGTTCTCCGGCCAGCATGATCCAGTGGGTCGCTGAGGCGAATCGGCTGCGGGAAGACCTGCCGGCTGAGGCGCAGCAAACCTTGCTGGCGCACGAAGCGGCGGGAACGACCGACTCGCCCGACTACGAAGCGGCGATGACCGAGTTCTACCGGCGCCACGTCTGCCGGCTCGACCCGATGCCCGACTACGTGCTCCGCACGTTCGCCTCGATTGCCAAAAATCCCGAGGTCTATCACACCATGAACGGGCCGAGCGAGTTCCACGTCGTCGGCACGCTCAAGCAATGGGACATCATCGACCGCCTCAATGAGATTCGCGTGCCGACGCTCGTCACCTCCGGCCGCCACGACGAGGCGACGCCGCTGATCGCCGAAACGGTCAGTTCGCGCATCCCCGGCGCGCAATGGGTCGTGTTCGAAGAGAGTTCGCACATGGCGCACGCCGAAGAAGCCGAGCGGTACATGCTTGTCCTCGACCAGTTTCTGACGTCGGTCGAACGGGAGGTCGCTCCGGCCGGTTGACGCGCCAGTTGGGTCAGTCAGGTCGACAATCATTCCGATGCTTTGCGCGCTACGACGAGGGAAGGAGGCGTCGGTGGTCGAGCAACGCCGAATCAAGACGTCGCGCCGGACGATTGGCCGTGGCCTCGCTGGCGCGCTCATCTCCCTCGCCGCGGCCCGCGATTTCGCCCGGGCATCGGCGCAATCTGCGACGCCGGCCAGCGCCACGCCCTGTACCGCGACGACGACCGAATCGGCGACAGCCATCGCCCACGCCTATTTCGACGCGTTCAATAGCGGCGATGCCGACACGCTTGGAGTGCTGCTCGCCGACAATTATGTTCATCACGGCGCCGTCGTCGCGCAGCAGGACCGCGCGCTGCACGAGCAACGCATGGTGGCGGTTCGCCAGGCCTTTCCGGATGGCCACTACACGATCGAAGACATCATTCCGGAAGGCGACCTGGTCGCGATCCGCACCACCTTCACCGGTACGCAGCAAGGCGCCTTTCAAGGCATCCCGCCGACCGGCAAGAAGGTGGCTGTCGGGGCGATCCACGTTCACCATATCGTCTGCGGCAAGATCGTCGAAACGTGGAACGCCGGCGACGCGCTCGGCCTTTTCGAGCAATTGGGCGCCATACCCGGTCCAGCCGTGCCGCCGGCCGGCACGCCGATGGCAGGCGTTCTCGCCAGCCCATCGCCGTGCCCAACCGGCTCGCCCGACGAAAACCGCGGCGTCGCCCGGCGCTGGTTCGAGGACGCGGTCAACCCGCGCGATTTGCATCGATTCGACGACATTCTCGCGCCCGACGCCACGCTCCACGCCGCGTCGTTTCCCGACGAATCTGGGCCGGACGCGGTCGTGTCGCTGTTCGCCGCGCTCTTTGCCGGTTTCTCCGATCTGAAATTCACCGTTCAGCCCGGCCCGGCCGCGGGCGACCGCGTCGTCGAGCTCTGGACCGCGGCCGGAACCAACGACGGACCTTTTCAGGGCATCCCGGCGACCGGCAAGTCCGCGACCTGGACCGGCATCAACGTCTACCGGATCGCCTGCGGCAAGATCGCCGAAATCTGGACAGAAGCCGACACGCTCGGCCGCCTCGAGCAACTCGGCGTCGCGCCTTCAGTAGCGACGGCGACGCCGGCGACGTAGCGGACCGGCGCGGCCGGGTCAGGGAACGAGCCAGCGGCCGTCGCGCATCAATTCGCGGCCGACGAGTTCATCCGCTTCGCGCCACGCCTGCACGCGGCGGGGCGTGATGCGGAAATAGCGATAGTCGCCCGTCAGACGGCGTGGATCGAAGCCGGTATGCGCCGCGAAAGCATCGCCGAGTTCATCGCTGATGTCGGACGCTGGCAACGTGGCCGCGGTTCCATCGATCAGGACGACATCGCGAGTCGGGCCGATGCCGATGCGCGCCGCGCCGGTCGCCAGCAGATTTCGGCCGGTCGGCGTGGACGCCGGCGTGGCGAAGAGCAGCGTTTCGCCATCCCACAAGAAGGACAACGGCAGGAGGCAAGCCGCCCCGCTCGTCGCATCGGCGGTCGCGACCCAGGCATCGACCTCCTGTTCGAGACGAGCGAGGGTATCCTGCTTCCGTTGCTGCGCGGATCGCGGCGCGGTCATGCTGGCGAAACTCCTGTCCTTTGCACGAAATCGGCGCCGCGAGGTTGTTCATCCTCGCGGCGCCGACATTGTGACCCGAGCGATCAGGCGTCTTGCAACAGGCCGACCACGTTGCCGTCGGCATCCTTGACCGTCGCGATCAACCGTCCGCCGCCGACATCGCGGACTTCCTGGGCCGGTTGCGCGCCCGCGTCGAGGAGCGACCGCAGCGTCGCCTGGATGTCGTCGACTTGCAGGTACGCGATCGGTCCGGTCATGCCGTTGCGATGACCGTTCGGATCGAGGCCGATGTCCTGGCCATCGACCTGGTAGCCGACGTAATACGGCGTGTCGAACGCCGGCTCCATGCCCAGAAGTTTGCTATAGAGCGTCTTCGCCTGGGCGAGATCATCGACCGGAAAGATGAGCGTCTTGACGCCGTGGTTCATCCTGGCCTCCATTTCACGGACGAGCCGTGCGCCCGCCTAGCGTGCGACGGCTTCGGCGCGCTCCTCGGCATAGTTGACCGCAACGCGTCGCGTCGATTCGCCGGCGATTTGCCGGGTGGCGACATTGAGGCGATTCCAGACGTTGATCGAGGCGATCTCGATCACCAGCGCCGCCAACGCCGACTCATCGTAGCAGCGGGCGGCCTCGTCCCAAATCGCGTTCTGAACCGGGTCCGGTTGATCGGCGATCCGGGTGACCGCCTCGGTCAGCGCCAGCGCCGCCCGTTCGGCATCGGTGAAATAGGGCGATTCCCGCCAAGCCGCGACGGCAAAGAGCCGTTCGTCCGATTCGCCCGCCTGCTGCAGGCCGCGGGCGTGCATCTCGACGCAGACGCCGCAGCCATTGATCTGGCTCGCCCGCAGATGGACGAGTCCAGCCGTCTTGCGCGGCAGGCCATGTCCATGCGTCGCGGCGCCAAGCGCCCAGAGCGCCTGCATCGCCTCGGGAATCACCATCGCCGGTTGCGTCATTCGTGCTTGCACGTTCGTCTTCCTCTCCTGACCTTCGTCTTCACGTTTCGTCGCCGATTCGGAGCGCCGTGCCTCCATTGGCGCTCCTTCGTCACGTCCGACGGCATTCATCCGTCAGAATGGTGACGAAGCGCGACGGGAGAATGTGACCGATGGACGAACGGAACTGGTTGGCTGAGCGATTCGAAGCGGACCGGGCGCGCCTGCGGGGCGTGGCTTACCGCATGCTCGGTTCGCTGAGCGAAGCGGACGACGCCGTTCAGGAAGCCTGGCTGCGGCTCAGCCGCGCGGACGCCAGCGACATCGACAACCTGAACGGCTGGCTGACGACCGTCGTCGGCCGCATCGCCCTCGACATGCTGCGCTCGCGCGCGTCAAGGCGCGAAGAATCGCTGGACGGCGCGCCGCGCGCGCCCATCGCCCGTGATGCGGCCGCCGACGACCCCGAACAGGAAGCCGTGCTGGCCGATTCGGTCGGACTGGCGATGATGGTGGTGCTCGACACGCTGACGCCGGCCGAGCGGCTCGCGTTCGTGTTGCACGACATGTTCGCCGTGCCCTTCGACGACATCGCCCCGATCGTCGGCCGGACCCCAGCCGCGGCGCGGCAACTCGCCAGCCGCGCCCGACGCCGGGTGCAGGGACTGCCCGCGTTGCCCGACGCCGATCTCGATCGGCAGCGCGCCGTCGTCGATGCATTTCTCGCCGCGGCGCGCGGGGGAGACTTCGCGGCGCTGCTGAACGTGCTTGCGCCGGACGTCGTCTTGCGCGGCGATCGCGTGCCGACGTGGGCCGGCACACCCGAAGTTCGCGGCGCCGAGGTGGTCGCGCGGCAGGCGGTCAGGGGCGGCGCGCGCGCCGCGCGGCCGGCGCTGATCAACGGCGCGGTCGGCGTGGTCGTCGCGCCGCGCGGCCGACTGTTGATGGCGCTCGCGTTCACGATCGAAGGCGATCAGGTCGTGTCGATCGATGTCGTCGCCGAACCGGACCGGCTGCGCCAACTCGATCTGGCCGTACTCGACGAGTGACGCGGCGACCGCGCCGGGAAGTCGGTTTCCGACTACGGAACCGGAGTGGCGACGGTCGGCGTGCCGACCGTGGACAGTTCGTCGTCGGTGACGATGCCCAGTTGGCGCATCTCGGTCAACCGATCGGCCACAACCCAGTTTTCGGCCAGTTTGCCGCATGCGACCCGCCAGATCACGATCATCGACCATTTCGCCGGCCGCGCGGTCGCCGGCGCGCCGAAGTCGGCCATTGCGCCTTGCTGCGTGCCGCCGACCGTCAGCCGGACGACCACCCGATCGCCCGACGCGATCACGTCGTCGATCGTGCCGCTGAGGTCAGGAAATTCTTCGAGACTGCGCTGCACCCGCGCCACGTCGTCGGCCGTGCCGGGCGCGTTGGTATGCGGCCGGCCCGGATTGGAGCGATTGAAATCGTCGGCCAGAAATTGCGCGGCCGCTTGCGGGTCGTGGTTGTCATAGACCAGTTGGGTGTAGCGGCGAACGAGGTCGGCGTTTTGCTGGGGAGTGGTCGCAGCGCAAGCGGCCGGGGTCGCGGATTGGGCGGCGCCCGGAATCGCGCGCGCCGTGCCGAAGCCGCTGCCGGCGACGATCAACATCGCGATCACCAAAGCGGCTGGGCGCATGCGATCCCTCCTCGCGTCATGGCGCCGTCAACGAGCGGCTCGGCGGCGCCCGAACGGCCGCAAGCGTACCGCCGGCTCTAGCGACGTCAACATGCGATACGGCGAATGGAGGGCGTCAACGTTTTGCGCTGCCGCTCCGATTATCCTGCCCCACGCGGCGGCCGGACGGGGCGCTGCGTGCCGCGCCCATCGATCCAGCGGCGTCTGGAGCGCGCTGTCCGTCGTCGGATGCGACGCGTCAGCGTTCAGTCTCGGGTGGCCACGGGTCATGCCGCTGAGGACGCGTCGCTTCCAACCTCGCCGGCGTAGTGGCAGGCGGCGAAATGACCCGGTTCGATCTCCCGCAGCGGCGGAACCTCGGTGGCGCAGCGTTCGGTCGCGAAAGGGCAGCGCGTCCGGAAGCGGCATCCCGACGGGGGCGCGATCGGGCTGGG
>JAICJJ010000010.1 GCA_025928535.1 Thermomicrobiales bacterium | reverse complement strand
TGGGAGAGGGGCCGGGGGTGAGGGAACTCAGTCCGCCGCCGTTTGCAGCGGCAAGCCATGTTCCTTGCGCGCTTCGGCGCCTTCGAAATCGTGGCTCACCTTGAAGCGCTCGTGGCGGCCGTCCCAGCCATGCGGGTAGGCGCGCGCCACGAGAGCGGCTTGCGCCTCGGCCGACAGCGGCGTGAAGCCGCGGCCGATTCGCAAATCCTGCTCCAGCACCGCCATCGAGTCGATGCCGACGCAGAGCGCGTCGATGTCCTGGCTGAGCGAATAGCGGATCGCCGCTTCCGGCGGCAAGTCGGTCTCCTTCGGCAACCGGCCGGCGGCCAGGCTCTTCATGCCGATGACGCCGATCCCCTTTTGCCGGGCGAGGGGGATGATGTCGCGCTGAAAACTGTTGAAATGGGCATCCAGCACGTTGACCGGCATCTGGATCGTGTCCCACGGGAAATCGACCGCCAGCATGCGCCGGAAGATGGCGGGGCTCTTGTGGCCGGTGAACCCGATGAAGCGGACCTTGCCTTCTTCTTTGGCCTTCAGCATCGCCTCCGCCGCGCCGCCGGGCGCGTAAATCCGCTCCGGATCGTCCGGCCAGACGACTTCGTGGATTTGCCACAGATCGAGATGATCGGTGCGCAAACGGCGCAGACTTTCCTCGAGTTTGACCATCGAGTTTTTCGCGGTGCGGTCGTGGGCGCAATTCTTGGTCATCAGGAAGACCTTCTGGCGGTAGTCGTCCTGCGCCAGCGCCTTGCCGACCCGCTCCTCGGACGCGCCGTCGTTGTATTCCCAGGCGTTGTCGAGAAACGTGACGCCGTTGTCGATTGCCGTGTGGATGATGCGGATCGCTTCATCTTCCGGCGGCACGCCGAGGTGATATCCCCCGAGGCACAAGATGGAAACATCGACGCCGGTCTTGCCGAGCGTTCGATGGGGAATCGCCGCGTTGTGTCCGCTCATGGCTTGGCTTCCTTCCCGCTGCGCGCCGACCGCGATCGTCCAGCGGCCGGGTCGGTACGATAGCCGCTGGCGCGCGGCGCCGGCAATGATCCGCCAACAACGAAGAAACGGCGATGCCTTCACCGCGATCGCCGTTTGCTATGATGCGAAGCATCGATTCGCGACTGACGAAACCCGTCGGAGGCGGACGTGCCGGCGCTCGATTTCACCGAAGAGCAACGTCGGGTCATCGAGGCCGCGCCGTCCGGGACGCACCCGCTGGTGGTCGCCGCGCCGGGCAGCGGCAAGACGCGCGTCATCGCCGGCCGGATCGCCGCGCTCCTGCGATCCGGAGCGGCTTCGCCGGAGCAGGCGCTGGCGCTGACGTTCACCCAACACGCGGCGGGCGAACTGCGGCAGCGTCTCGCCGGCGCCGATGTCTGGGCGGGCACGTTTCACGCCTACTGCGCCGATCTGCTGGAATCCCACGGCGCCGCCGTCGGCGTCAGGCGGCCATTGCGCATCTACGACGAGCCGCGGCAGCGCGAGGCCTTGATCGCGGCCATCGCCGCCTCCGGCATTGCGCTCCCCGCCGACGAACGGACCCAAAGGCAATTCATCCGCGACCTCAGGAACGCGATCAGCGCCCGCAAGCGTGGGGCGCCCTGGTTTCCCAAGTCGCCGTTTCGCTCGCAGATGTCGGACGACGCGCTCGATTGGATCGCCGACGCCTATGACCGACTGCTCGGGGATGCCCTCGACTACGACGATTTGATTCTCCGCGCGGCAGAACTGCTGCGGCAAGATCAGGCCACGGCCGAATCGCTTCACTATCGCCTTCGGTTCGTGTTCATCGACGAATTTCACGATGTCTCGGCCGAGCAATACGACCTCATTCAATTGATGTTGCCGCCGCGCGCGGCCGATCGCCAGTTGATGGCCGTCGCCGACCCGGATCAATCGATCTATGGCTGGCGCGGCGCCCACGCGATCGAAACGCTCGATCGTCTCCGGCGCGACTATCGCCCGGCGCCGCACATCCTCACCCGCAACCATCGGTCGACGCCCGAGATCGTCGCCGCGGCCGACGCCGTGATGGCGGATCATCGGGACACCCGCCGATCGACGGCGGCGGGCGGGAGCGGCTTCCGCGTCGCGTGCTTCGCGTTCGACGGCGAAGACGCCGAAGCCGACGCCGTGGCGCGCCTGGTCGAACGCGCCCGCGCCGACGGCGGCTATACCTTCGGCGACATCGCGCTGCTCTATCGATCGCACGCGCGGGCGGATCGGGTCGAGGCGGCCTTGCTCGAGCACGGCATTCCGGTTTGGCGACTGCAGCAGGACCGGTTTTACGACCAGCCGGAGGTTCAGGAGGGGCTGCGCTATCTCGATCTCGCGCTCGCGTTGCACGACGACCAATTCGTCTCGGCGCTCAACTGGCCGCGCGTGCTCGTCGATGAATGCACGATGGTCGGACTGCGCCGCCTGGCGCGCTCGGAAGGCGTGACCCTCTGCGCCCTCGCCGGCCGGATCGACGCCTACGCCGACCGGGTCGGTCCGCTCACGCGCGCGGCGATTCGCGACCTCTTGCACGCCATCAGCGACAAGCTCGACGCGTCGCTCGACCGCCCGATCGCCACGGTGATCGAAGCGCTGCTGGCGATCCTCCAACAGCGGCGCGACGCGATTCCCCGGGCGGAACGGGAGACGTTGCACGGCGTCCTCGCGTTCCTCGGCGCGCCACTCGCCGGTCATGCGGCGCGCCTCGCCGCGCTGCCGGCTGGGCAAACCATCGCCCTCCGGCCGGCGGCGGACGATGCGGACGCGGCCGCGGCGGCCGTCATCCTCCAGCACGCGCTCGGCCGCTATCTCGGCCGGCGCGTCGTGCTGCAACGTCCGGATGAACCGCGCGATCAGTCCGCCTTCGCCATCGACTTCGGGATAGCGCGCGCGCCATCTCCGTCCGGCTTCGGCCTGGCCGTCCGCCGGACGCGCGAGTTCGGATACAGCCTGTCGACCCAGGCGTGGCGATTGGGTCAGTTGCTGCTGATCGCCGCCGAAGTCGATCGCGCCCAGTCGTTCGTCGTCTTCGATCTGGAAACCGGCGACCGTCATCCGAGCCGGGCGGAGGTGATCGAAGTCGCCGCCTTGCGGATCGGCGATGAGCCGGCGACGTTTCGCCGTCTGGTCCGGCCCAGCGGGCCGCGGTCCATCACAGCGGGCGCGACTGAGGTGCACGGCCTTGAATGGCGCGACGTCCGCGACGCGCCGCCGGCCAGCGCCGTCCTGCCCGACCTGCTGTCATTCTTCGGCGATGCGACGCTGGTCGGCCACAACATCGAAGCGTTCGACTATCCCGTGCTGCGGCGCGTCGCGCGGGAGCAGGGCCTGCCGGCGCCGGTCCATGACCTGATCGACACCTTCAAGATGGCGCGCCGGTTGCTGCCGGAAATGCCGTCGCATCGCCTCGAAGACCTCGGGCAGCGATTCGGCATCGACGAACCGCAGCAGCATCGCGCCTTGGCCGATGTCGCGTTGAACGCTCGGGTCTTCGCCGAATTGACCGCCATCGTCCGGAGCGAGCGTGAACTCGATGCCTTGTCGGAGACACTGCCGCTCGTCGCGCTGGGAATTCGGGCGAGCGGCGTGCCCATACGCGACGAAAACGAGACGCTCACCCAGGCCGGGGCGCGGGCGATGCAATTCGGTCAGGGCGCCGATCTCGTCGCGACATGGCGCGCCCTCGCTCCGGCCGACGCCGCGGCGCACACTTCCTGGCTACGTGGGGTCCGCTGGGAATCGCCCGCCGATGACGACCATTGGCGCCGTCTCGCCGAAGGTTGGCGCGCAGCCGTCGCCGCCTTCGAGCGCGCCGCCTCGGATCGCAGCCTGGCCGCGTTTCTCCGTCGCGCGGCGCTGGCGACCTCGATCGATTTCGTGCCAACGCCGGACGATCCGAGCGACGCGGCCGATCCCCGCCGCATCCCGGCCGCCGACCGGGTCGCGATGATGACGATCCACTCGGCGAAAGGGCTCGAGTGGCCGCTCGTCATCATCGTCGGGGCCGAGGATGGCCAGATGCCGTTCGGATCGGTCGGCGATCTGGAGGAAGAACGTCGGGTGCTCTTCGTCGGCATGACTCGCGCCCGGTCGCGCTTGTTTCTGACCTGGTCGGAATACACGCTCGGCCGCGACCGATCGCTCTCCCGATTTCTGGACGCCGTGCCGCCGGAATTGATCGAGCATCGTCCGCGCCGGGCGCGACCAGCCGCCTCGTGTGGCGCCGGCCACGGTCCGGCGCGCGGCGGGCGGGTGGTATAACCGGGCCAAGGTCGCCGCTCCAGGGCGGACGCGTCGCCTGGAAGCCACGATCCAGGGAGCGAGCCGATGCATCCCATCATCGCGGACAACCTCGAAGCGATCCGAGCGCTGGCGCGGGAGTACGGCGTCGCCCGCCTGGAAGTCTTCGGCTCGGTCTGCACGCCGGAGTTCGACCCGCAGACGAGCGATGTCGATTTCATCGTCGACTATCCCAAAGGCTATGACTTCGGGCCTTGGCTAGGACGATTGTTCGACTTCCAACGAGCCCTCGCCGACCTGCTCGGCCGTCCGGTCGATCTGGTGATGGCTGATGCGCCGGCAATGCGGCGAAAGTGGTTCCGGCGGCTGGCCGACGAAACGCGAACCGTCATCTACGATGCATCGCAAATCGCCGCACTGGCTTGAGGACATCAGCGACGCCGCCGAGCATCTCCTGAAGTGGACCGCGAAGTTGACCATAGCGGACTCTGAGGCAAGCCGGACCGTTCAGCGACGGGCGCGCGGGTCGAGGGCGTCGCGCAGGCCGTCGCCGACGAAGTTGAAGCTGGCGACCGTCAAGGTGATCAGCACGCCGGGAAAGAGGGCGATCCAGGGCGCATTCTGAAAGTAACTCTGGGCGTTGTTGAGCATGTTGCCCCAACTCGCCGCTGGCGGCTGGATGCCGTAGCCGAGATACGAAATGTACGATTCGGCGAGGACGGCGTTGGCGATGTTCAAGGTCGCCGCGACCATGATCGGCGCCAGCGAATTCGGCAACAGGTGGCGGACGATCAGGCGGCGATTGCTCGCGCCGAGGGCGCGGCCGGCTTGCACGTAGTCTTGCTCGCGCAACGCCAGCGTCTGGTTGCGAAGAATCCGCGCCAGCTCCATCCACGATGTCAGCCCGATGATCAAGGTGATCGAGAGGAGCGAGGCGCCGACGAACGCCGCCAGCACCAGCAACAGGAACACGGTTGGAAAGCAGAGGAGCGCGTCGGTCAGCCGCATCAGAATGGCGTCGGGCCGGCCGCCATAGAAGCCGGCGACCAGCCCGATCACCGTGCCGACCAGCACCGTCACCGCCATCGCCGCGAACCCGACCAGCAGCGAAATTCGCCCGGCGTAGAGCAGCCGCGACAGGAGATCGCGCCCTACTTCGTCCGCGCCGAGGAGAAAGCCGCCGGTCAGCGGGGGCTGGAACTTGTCGAGGATCGAAATCTGGAGCGGATCGCGCGGCGCGAGCGCCGGCGCGAGAATGGCCGACAGGATCAGCAAAATCGAGATGACCAGCCCGGCCGCCGCCAGGCGGTGCGCGAAAAAGCGCCGCGCCGCCATCCGCCACGGGCTTGCCGCGCGCGCATCGGTCCGCAGAAGCGCGTCCGTGGCCGGGATTGCGGCCGGAGGCGGAGCGGTCGCGGCGGACGCTGGCTTCGTCGCCATCTCCCTCCCCTACCGGAAGCGGATGCGCGGATCGACGACCGCGACGAGGAGATCGGCCGCCAGGTTGCTGCCGATCACCAGCAACGCGGTCACGACCAGCACGCCCATCAGCACCGGGTAATCCCGATAGCCGAGCGAATCGACGAACAGCCGGCCCATGCCGGGCCAGGTGAAGACGCTTTCGGTCACCAGCGCGCCGCTGAAAAGAAACGGAATCTGCAAGCCCGCCAGCGTCACCAGCGGCCCGGCGGCGTTGCGGAAGGCGTGGCCCCAGATGACGCGCCGCTCGCCCAGCCCTTTCGCCCGCGCCGTCCGGATGTAGTCCTGATTGACCACCTCGATCATCGACGCGCGGGTGTAGCGGCTCCAGGTCGCGACGAGGACGAGGCCGAGCACCAGCGCCGGGGCAATCAGGTGATGGAGCCGGTCGGCAAGCGAAAAATCGGCGCCGAGGGTCTCCCGGCCGCCGGAGGGAATCCAGCCGAGGCGTTCCGCGAAGACGAAGATCACCATCAGGCCGAACCAGAAGGTTGGCACCGACAAGGCGACCATCGCGCCGATGGTGGCGAGATAGTCGGGCAGGGACCGCTGCCGCAGCGCGCCGAGCACGCCGAGGCTGACGCCGACGACGATCGCGATCGCCAGCGCCGTGACCGTCAGTTCCAGCGTCGCCGGAATCCGGTCGAAGATGACGTCACGCACCGGCCGGCTGTCGCGGTAGGAGCGGCCCCAGTCGCCCGTCAGCATGCCGGCAGCCCATTTGACGTATTGCACCGGCAGCGGTTGGTCGAGCCCGAACGACGCCCGAATCCGCTGGAGGTCTTCGGCGCGCATGCCGGGGCTGAGGGCGTAGACCGCTTCCGGCCCTCCCGGCGCCAGATGCATCAGGCCGAAAGCGACGATCGTCACCAGAATCAGGAGCACGACGCTCTGGCGCAGCCGGCGAAGGAAGTAAGCCGTCATGATCGCGGGTCAGTCCGCCCGGGGCGAGGCGGCCGCGCGGCCGTCCCGCCCCGGACCATTGGCGCGACTACGCCCAGGACCAGACGTTGGTGTTCCACTGGTTGCTGACGACGAAGACGCTCGGTTTGTACTCCTGCAGCCCTTCCTTCGTCCCTTCGATCGTGACGTAGTGGAAGATCGGCAGGTAGGCGAGATCGTCCCGCAGGACTTGCTGCACCTTGAAATAGATCTCCTTGCGCTTGGCCTGGTCGAGTTCTTTCGCGCCAGCGTCGAGCAACTTGTCGAGGTCCGGATTCTTGTATTGCATCGTGTTTTGGCCGCCGCCGCCTTGCGCCGGAATGTAGTTCGAGCCGAAGCGGGTGGTGCCGTCCGGATCGGCGCCAAGCCCGGCGTTGAGACCGATCATCACGGTGTCGTATTGCGATTTGTTGTAGTAGTCGCCCCAGATGACGGCGGCCGGCATGTTGTTGATCTGCATGTCGATGCCGGCTTCTTTCCAGGTTTGCTGCAGGTATTGCTGCGCCTGCTCGCGCACCTTGTTGCCGGCTGTGGTCGATGTGGTGAACGACAGTTTTACGCCATCCTTCTCGCGAATGCCGTCCGCGCCCGGCTTCCAGCCGGCGGCGTCCAGCGTCTGCTTGGCCTGTTCGACGTCGAATTTCTGCGCCGGCAGATCCGGATCGAATGCCCAGGACGCTTCCGGCAGGTAGGTCTCCGACGGCGCCGGAAGGCCGTAATAGACCTTGTCGATGATGTTTTGCTTGTCCATCCCGGCGTACATCGCCTCGCGGACCGCCTTGTCCTGAAAGACCGGCTTGCCGAAGTTCATGTAGATGAACTCGACGAACGGCGACGGCGCGTTGTAGATCGTCTTGCCTTGCAGCGTTTTGGCTTCGGCATAGTTGTCGGCGGTGATGCCCTGGATGCCGGTGGCGTCGATCTCGCCTGTCTTGAACTGAGTGAAGAAAACGGTCAGATCGGGCACGTACTTGAAGATGATCTTGTCGAGATACGGTCCCTCGCCGTGGTAGTCCGGGTTCGCCGCCACCGTGATGTGGTCGCCCGGCGCCCGCTCGACCCACTTGAACGGGCCGGTGCCGACCGGCGCGATCGAGTTGAAATCGGCGGTGTTGAGATCCTTGACGTCTTTCAGCAGATGTTCGGGGATCAGGTAGGTGTCCATCCAGACGATGAGGAACGGCGCATACGCTTCGCTCAGTTTCATCGTCACGGTGTGGTCGTCCGGGGCGCTGATGTCGGTGATCTTGTCGTGGCCGATCCGGTTGCCGGCCGCGAAATCGGGATTCATGATCGCGGCGTGGCTGAAGAGCACGTCCTTGGCGGTGAACGGCTGTCCGTCGTGCCACTTCGCGTCGTTGCGCAACTTGAAGGTGTAGGAAAGGCCGTCCTTGCCGATGCCGCCGTTTTCGACCGACGGCAACTCGGTCGCCAGATTCGGGATCAGCGCGCCTTTGTCGTCGATCCGCCAGAGGCTGTCGAACAGCGAATATTGCACGCCGCGATCGACTTCGAGCGTCGATTTGAGCGGGTTGAAGACGGTCGGCTCCTGCGAAAAGCCGACGATCACCTGCCCGCCCTTCTTCGGCTCCGCCTGCCGGGCGAGCGACCGAGTCGGCGCGGCGCTGGCGCGGCCGGGCGCCAGGAAGGAGCTCGCCATCGTCAACGAAAAGCCGGCGGCGACGGCGCGCGCGAAAAATTCGCGGCGCGACAGCCGTCCCGCGCGCACCTGATCCGCGAGCCGCATGACGTCGTCGTGATGCCGGATCATGCCGTTCCTCCTGCCTGATCGCGCCTCGTCCGCGCCGCTCCGCGCGGCGCGCTATCGAAACACATCGAGCGGCCGGTCGCCGTACTCGTGCTCGCCGACGATCGGTTCGCCGAGGGCGAACCGGGCGGCGCGGAACGCACGCAGATCGACCGTTTGCGGCGCGCCGGTCGTCACCCATTCGGCGACGCATTTGCCGATGGCGGGCGCCGTCTTGAAGTTGGTGCCGTTGTCGCCGAGGATCGCGAACAAGCCGCGATACGGCTGCAATTCGTCGATGATGGCGTGACCGTCCGGGCTCATCGTGATGACGCCGGCCCAGCCGCCGCGCATATAGGCGTTGGCGAGCGCCGGCCGGCGGGCGGCCAACCGCTTGCGGACATCGACGATGTAGTCGAAATCGACCCCTTCGTTGAACAGATCGGGATTGATGTCGAGTTGGTCGCGGCCGATTCCGGCCAAAACGCCGTAGTCTCCTTCCGGCCGCAGCCAGGTGTTGTTCAGGCCGTCGATGTAGACCGGATGCGTTTCTTCCGCCCCGGCCGGACGGCGCAGGATGACGATTTGCGCCCGGTTCGGCTGCAAGCCGAAATCGAAGCCGAGCGGCTCGAGCAAGCGGCTCGACCAGGCTCCGGCGACGAGGACGACGACGTTGGTCGCCACCCGGCCGACGTTGGTGACGACGCCGATCACCCGTTCGCCGTCCGTTTCGATGGCGATCGCCTCGACCCCGACGTGAATCTCCGCGCCGCGCTGCTGCGCCCCTGCAGCGAACCCGAACGCCGTCGCCGACGGATCGGCGTAGCCGGAACGCGGTTCCCACGCGGCGGACGTGATGTCGCCCGTGTAGACGCCGGGATCGATGTCCTTCAATTCGTCGGCCGAAATGATCGAGGTTTCGACCCCGAGCCCGCGCAGCATCGCGACGTTGGCGCGTAGCCGGTCGTCGAAGCGAGGCGGCGCCAACCGCACCACGCCGTACGGATGAAAGCCGGGATCGCCCGCGCCGACGAGATCGTCCCAGTGCTCGAAATACGGCAGACTGGCCTGGGCCAGCGCGGCGTCGTGCGGATTGGTGTAGTGCATGCGGACGAGCGCGCCCGATTTGCCGGTCGCCCCCGCGCCGAGCGCGCTCCGCTCCAGCAGCAGGACCTTGCCCGCGCCGAGCGACGCGAGATGAAACGCCGTGCTCGCGCCGTTGACGCCGCCGCCGATGACGACCACATCCGCCGAGGTTGCCATCTCTCCCCCCTCCGTCGGCGCCGGATCGGCGCGCCTCGCGATTGGCGTATTCAGGTTCTCGATCGGCTCGCGCCGGGTCCGTCGTTTGGGCGCCGGCATTGTAGCGCCCCGATCCGAATCGCGCGATCGGCTACTCGCGTCCGCCGTTCGCATCGGCGGCTCCCTCGGCGATCCCTGTCTCCAATTTGACCGCGCGGCGGTCGCCATGCTGACGGCCGGCGTCGGTCCGCCCTACCGAGTCGTCAAAACCGGACGGACCTGCGGACGCCGGGTTCGGGGCCAGACCGGGATGCGACACGGCGGCAGGCTGCGCGAACGGAGCAGGAGATGAACGCGATCACGCGGCGCGCGACGATCGGCCTGCTGGCATTGGGGCTGGCGTTCGGTGCGGTGGCCGGCGTTTCCGGCCGGGTCTCGGCGATGCCGGTCGGCGGAGTCGGGGCCGACGGCGATTGCGTCTACGCCGGCCAGACCTACAGCGACGGCTCCGTCATCACGATGGGCGACGGCAAAAACTACGTCTGCCACGATGGCCACTGGGACGTCAAGGCATTCACGATGCCCACCGGTAGCCGCCTCCCGACGGCGCCGATCGGGCCGACGACGCTGGGCTCATGAATCCCTTCGAGGCGAGGAGCCGCGATTTCCGGCTCCTCGCCTCGTCTTCAGAATTGCCGCAGCATCTCGATCCGAAAATCGGTCAGGCTCGGCAAGATCAGATCGGCGGCGCAAAAGCGACGGTCGTCGGCCAGCGCCGGGTCAGGCACGGCAATGCAGGCCATCCGCGCCGCCTTGGCCGCGATGACGCCGTTCGGCGAATCCTCGAACGCCAGACAGTACGTCGGCGGCACGCCAAGCCGGCGCGCCGCTTCGATGTAGACCCCCGGGTGCGGCTTGCCATACGGCTCGTGCTCGGCCGATTGCACCACGTTGAACGCGCCGCCGATGGCGAGCGCGTCGAGCACGGTCGCGATCACCTCGCTTTGCGAAGATGACGCGATAGCGAGCGGCAGGCCGGCGGCCGACAACGCCGCCAACGTCTCCGGCACGCCCGGCATCGGCTCTCCTCGCTCCCGCAGCAATTCGATGACGCGGGCGATGATCCGCGCCTCGATCGTCTTCTTCGGCGGCTCCGGCCACGGATAGCGGGCGTGCCACTGCTCGACCAGCTCGTCGGTGCGGAGTCCGGTCGTCAACCGCGCCGCGGCGTCGTCGATCGGCACGCCGACCGCCGACAACGCTTCGATTTCGGCGACCCGCCAGAGCGGCTCCGAATCGATCAGCAATCCGTCCATGTCGAAAATCACGCCCGAAATCATGACGCCGATTGTACGCGGCCGCCGGTCTTTGGCCCGCCCGGCACAGCGACGATCGCGTCATTCGTCGGGCGGCGGCGTGACATTTGATTCGTGGTTGGACTCGTTCCCCGCCTGAAGGCGCGCCAGAAAGTCGCGCGGGCCGATGATGTTGACCCCCCGAAAAACGCCCAGCCGCTGCAATTGCTTGTCGCCCGTGACAAGGCAATCGGCGGTTGAAGAGACCGCGGCGGAAAGTACGAGGTCGTCCTCGGGGTGGGACGCGACGCCGGAGACCTCAACCGAGGGCGCGGCGAACTCAGCGTCCTGCTTGAGCGCCTCGAGCGCTTCGGCGATCTCGGATGCGGGGATACGGGAGGCGAAAAACGGGTCGCTCAGCGTCCGCTCCGCCTCGCCGATGAGGTGTGTCGACGTGACCAGGACGAACGCGCGTGCGTGCCATTGGCGAATGATCTCCCCCGGAGCACTCTCGCTCCGCCGATAGCCGAGGACGCCAGAGGCAAAGACGTTGGCGTCGATTACGGCGCGAATCACGAGGACGACACGCTCCCCTCGGAGCGCGCTCGAACGCGGGTCTCGTTCAAGGCCCGCGTGACCTGCCGTTCCAGCTCGTCGACCGGTACATCGGCGAATGCGTCGCTGATGCGGCCGATGGCCTCGAAGCGCGCAGCCCGCTGCGCCTCATCGGCGACGAACCGGCGGTACTCGTCGACCGAGATGATGGCCGCCACCGGCAAGCCGCTTTTCTCGACGACGACCCGGGTTTCGCCGCGCGCGACGCGGTTTACGACCTCACTGAGATGCTGCTTGGTGTCGGTCAGTTTCATCGTGGTTTCGGTGGGCGATGGCGATCGGGACATGGCGAACTCCTCTCGGCGCAGGGTTGCAATCATTGTGCCATTGTTGTCCAGTTCTGGACAATTCTGGATGTCACGATGGCCGCTCCGGGCCGTTGTTGCGAACCGCGCGATGGTCAGAGCCGTGGCCGCGCCGTGTTCGATCGCATGTCGCCACGTCCGATAGGCTTGACAATATCCCAATCCGCCGCTAATTTCGTCATGACAGGTTATGACATTATCGCCGGACGCCGCATGACCACGATCGACGCCAATTCCATCACTCCCCTCTACCGGCAACTGACGCAGTTGCTGCGCGGCCAGATTTCCTCCGGCGCAATCGCCGATGGGGCGCGGTTGCCGTCGGAAGCCCGGTTGGGCGAGCAGTACGGCGTCAGCCGGATCACGATCCGGCAGGCGCTGGCCGATCTCGAGCGGCAGGGATTGCTGGAACGGGCGCCCGGCAAAGGCACGTTCGTCCGTCGCCGGCCGCGCCCGATCGAAGGTTTGACGCGCCTCTCCGGCTTTTCCGAAACCGCGGCGGCCGCG
The DNA here is from genome assembly GCA_025928535.1 of Thermomicrobiales bacterium. Lineage (GTDB taxonomy): Bacteria > Chloroflexota > Chloroflexia > Thermomicrobiales > UBA6265 > JAICJJ01. Next base: position 4,097 of record JAICJJ010000010.1, on the reverse strand, counting down.
GGGCTGGAAGCGGGGTATCAGGTGCTGGCGGCGGAAGAACGCGACGTGGCGCCGGAGATCGCCGAACGGCTGACGCTGCCGGAACCGCGCGCCTACGTCGTCGAGCGCGTGCTGCTTGCCAACGGCGCGCCGGTCGGGATGCATGCTTCGGCGATTCCGCGCTGGCTCGCCGAGCAGGTCCGGCCCGGCGCGCTCAGCGCCGAACATCTCGCGCACGCCTCGCTCTACGCGGCCATCGAAAGCGCCGGCGTCGTCCTGCTGCGGGCAATCGAATCGCTCGAACCGGCCTTTGCCGGCGACGACCACGGGCGCCGCCTCGAACTGGAGCCGACCGCGCTCGTTCAACGCGTGCGCCGCACCGTCTACGACGCCGAAGGTCGTCCGGTGATCTACGAAGCCGACACGTACCGACCCGACGCCTTCACTTATCGCGTCGAACTCTACCGGCAGCGTGAGCCGACGCCGTGAAGCGCTAGCGGCGAATGGAGCCTTGTCGTCGCACATTCAGGAGGGATTCGTGACCGCCAATTCGATCGACACCGACGCGCTCTTTTTCACGTCGCTGGTGACGCCGGACGCCATCCAGCGCGTCGTGACCGATCTCGAACCGGTGATCGCCGACATCGCCGCCGGCATCGCCGCGACCGCGTCGCCACGACTCTATTTCCTCGGCGGCGGCGCGTCGCTGTCGGCGATGCTCGGCGGCAAATACCTCCTCGACCGATTCACCTCGGTCCCGAGCGACGCCGCGACCGGCTGGCAATTTCTCAGCCGCGAACCGCACGCGGTCGATGACAATGCGATCGTCGTCCTGACCTCGTATTCGGGCGAAACGCCGGAGATTCTGGAAGCGAAGCGCTTCGCCGAGGCGCGCGGCGCGAAAACGATCGCGATCACCAACACGCCGGCTACGCCGCTGGCGCAGGGCGCGACGGCCGTCTTCGCCTACCAGAGCAAGGCGGTCTTCACCGCGCCCCTCGCCATCGTCTACCTGCTGGCCGCCCGCATCATGGAACAGCGCGGCGAAAACGCCTCGGTCGGGACGCAGATCGCCGCCGGGTTGGCCGAATTGCCGGCGAAGATGGCGCGGCAAGCAGACCGGACCCACGCCCCGGCGCGCGAACTGGCGGCGACGGCCGGCGACGTCGATATCTTCTACGTGGTCGCTTCCGGCCCGAACTACGGCCTCGGCTACAAACTCGCGCTCAGCGTCATCATCGAAAACCTCTGGAAAGACGCGGTTCCGGTCGATGCCGGCGAGTTCTATCACGGCCCGATCGAAATCGTGCCGCGCGAAGCGCCCTCGCCCGACCGCCGGGCGTTTCTCCACCTCGTCGGGACCGATCCTTCGCGCGCCGTCAGCGAGCAGGCGATCGCGTTCTGCAAAAAGATGGGCGCCCGCCAGGTGATCTTCGACGCCGCCGACTATCCCGACTTCGGCGAACTGTTCGCTCCGTTCGCCCTCTTCCCGCCGACCGAATGGTGGGTGATGGAGATGGCGGGGCAAAAAGGCCACGACGTCGACGAGCGGCGCTGGATGGGCAAGATCGGCGCCCGCTGGGGCGAGTACGCCTGACGACGGAGTCGAGAAGTCGGGGAGTCGGGGAGTCGGGAAGAACGAGGCGAGGAGGCGAGCAGTTGAGGAGCGGTGAGGCATCGTCATCCTGAGCTTGTCGAAGGATCTCGTCGTTCTTTGTTGCAGAGAACGAGATGCCTCGACAAGCTCGGCATGACGATGAGGCATCCTTCCCGACTCCCCGACTCCCGTGGGGAGTGAGACGCAGATGACCGATGCGACGGGCATCCGGCTGGCGATCGTCTCCGGGCTGCTGCGGCAGTATCCGCTCGATCTGGCGCTGGCGAAGATCGCCGAAGCCGGCTACGACGGGGTCGAATTGTGGGGCGGTCAATACCATGGCTACGTCCTCGACATGGTCAAGGAGGTCGATGGTGACCTCTCGCTCGACGTGGCGCGGGCGGAAGCGATTCGCGATCTCTGCGCCGCCCATGGCCTGCCGATCGTCTGCCTGACGCCGGAGCAGTTGATCTACCCGATCAACTGGCTGATCGACGACGCGCCGCCGTTCGATGGTCGGGCGTTGCGTCAGCGGAGCCGCCGTTTGGTCGAATTGTCGATCGACGCGGCGGCGGCGCTCGGCTGCGGCCGCGTCGTCGTCGTCACCCCGACGTGGCAATGGACGCGGGAAGGCGACGGCTGGCGGCGAGCGACGAAGTCGGAGGTGATCGGGGCGGCCATCGACGAAATCGCCGCCTTCGTTCGCCACGCCGAAGACCGCGGCGTGACGATTCTCTTCGAGCCGCTGGTCCACCACGACACGAACGGCATCGAAACGCTCGAAGAAACGGCCGAACTCCTCGCTCGCGTGCCCTCGCCGAATCTGCAACTGATGCTCGACATGGGGCACGTCGCGGTGACGGCGAACCGGCGCGGCCTCGATCCGGTCGCCTCCTTCCGCGAACACCTGCGCGTCTTTGGCGAGCGCGTCCAGCACATCCACGTCGACGACAACGCGGGCGCGGTCGATTCGCATCTCGTGCCGGGCGCCGGCACGATCGATCTCGGAGGAATGACCGTCGCCTTGCTCGAATCGGGCTATCGCGGCTGGATATCGGCCGAACTCGGCATCCTCGGCGAATACGCCCTGCCGGAGCACGCCGAGCCGCTGCTGCACGAAGCGCGGCGGCAAATGACGACGATGCTCGAGACGGCGTCGACGCGACTGGCCCGGCGCTGACGCCTTTCCATCGGCTTCCCGGTTGTGGACGGAAGCGGACGCAGGACAAGGAGCGGACGATGACGACCTACGACGATCGACGCGTTTCACGACGGACGCTGCTGCGGGCGGCCGGCGCCGGACTCGGCGCGGCGGCGCTCGTGCCCGCGCCAACCTGGCTCGGCCGGCGGAACGCCGGCGCCCAGAGTTACGCCTTCCCGGCGGCCGGCAAACCGTATGCCGGAACCGAATTGAACGTGGCGATGGTGGCGGAGCCGAAGCCGCTCGCCCTCAAGGACTTGCTGCCCGAATTCGAAGCCGCCACCGGCATCAAGGTCAATTTCGACGATCTCGCCTACACCACGCTGCAGGAAAAGCAACTCACCTCGATCACGCAGAGCAGCGGCGCCTACGACATCGTCCACGTCGATTGCGTCTGGATGGGGCAATACGCTGGGCAAGGATGGCTGACGCCGCTGGATGACCTCGTCGCCAAAACCGATCCGGCTGCGCTCGACCTGCAGGATTTCGTGCCGAAACTGATGGACGAAATCTCGATGTGGGACGGCAAACTCTACGGCCTGCCGTTCGACACCTCGATCATGATGTTCTACTACCGGACCGACCTGCTCAAGAAATACGGCCTCGACGTGCCGCAAACCTGGGACGACGTCCAGCAAGCGGCGGCCAAGATCACCGACGGCGAAAAGGCGAACGACGTCTCCGGGCTGACGCTGATGGCCAAGCGCGGCGTCCAGCTCGATTGCACCTACGATTGCCTGCTCGGCGCCAACGGCGGCGCCTACTTCAACGATCAGTACAAGGCGACGCTGAACAGCCCGGAAGCGGTCGCGGCGCTCGAATCGCTCGTCAAGCTCGTCTCGGTCGCCAATCCCGGGTCGCTCGCCCAGGACTATGACGAAGGCGACGCGACCTTCGCTGGCGGCAAGGCGGCGATGTTCGTCCAGTGGAACGACTCGATCCCGGCCTACAACGATCCGGCCAAATCGAAGATCGTCGGTAATTGGGCGGCGACGGTGATGCCGGGCGTCAAGCAAGCCGACGGCTCGATCAAGCGGACGCCGACGATCGGCGGCTGGAACACCGGCATCCTGGCCGATTCGAAGAACCAGGACGCGGCCTGGGAATTTCTCCTCTGGGCGACGTCGAAAGCGATGGAGCGCAAATTGACGACCGCTCAACCGCCGGCGCGCCAATCGGTCCTGAACGACCCGGAAATTGCGAAGCAGTATCCCGAATACGCGCCGATGCTCGAATCGCTCAAGACCGCCTGGGGCCGGCCGCGGATCGCCCCGTGGCCGCAGATGGCGGACGCGGTCGACGCGGCGCTGTCGGCCGCGG
>JAICJJ010000048.1 GCA_025928535.1 Thermomicrobiales bacterium | reverse complement strand
GCTGGCGTCGATGCCCGGCGCGGCGAGCAGCATGAACGTGCCGTCGCCGGTGGCGGGATCGACATAGGAGACGACATTGGCGCCGATCGGGTCGGGCGAGGCGCTGTAATAGAGTTCGAAATCGGCCGGCGACGCCGCGCCCGCGCCTTCGAACCCGACGACAGCGTGGCGGTCGTCGATGCGGTCGATCGCGACATCGTGCGACGGCGAGTAGATCGCCCGCAGCGGCGTGGCGGCGTCGATCGCCACCCGGACGCTGATCTGATCGACCGGCTGGGCGGAAAAGCGGGCGACGCCGAGCGGCGCGACATAATGCGCGAGCCCGCCGTCGGTCGGCAACACCTGGCTGTATTCGAAGCGGACCTGCCGCTCACCACCCGGCGGAATCGGAAAGACGCTCGCCTGGACGGCGCCGGTTCCCACGTATTCGAGCAATCCGGGATCGCGCAGCGAGCGGACGATGTCGTCATACACGCGACGGGCCGCGTCGGCGTCGAGCAGCGTCGCCTGGACGGGTTCGCCATCGACCCAGAGGGTGAACCCGGAGACCGTCGCGCCGGCCGGAATCGGGAAGATCAACTTCGCCTGCGCGGCCCACCGATTCGGATTGCGCACGACCTGATCGATGCGCGTGGCCGCGATCTGATCGTGAATCGTGACGTCGGCCTGCAGCGAGCGAATCTCGATCTGATCGCCGATTGGCTCCGGACTGGGACAGGCGGGATCGCAACGGGGCGGCGGCGCGATGACGACCCCCTGGGCGGCGCCGCCGACCGCGAAAATCGGCGCCGACATGACGACGACAAGAGCGAGCAACAGCAACGTGCGGATCGGGCGCATGTCGTCTTCCTCCTCGCTGGGACGATCGCATCGCGGGTGTATTGAAGAAGGAGACGCGGGCGCGGTCGGGAAGGTTCCGAATCGGGACGTCGAGGAGTCGACAAGTCGAGGAGAGTCGGCCGCGCCCCATCGTCATTCCGAGCCGCCGCGAGGAATCCGTGCGCTTCTCGCCGACCTTGCCCCATTCGGATGACGGATTCCTCCTCGTCGGAATGACGATGAGGAGAGGCGGCGTCTTTTGTCATCACGCGCCATGGCGGACAATGCGGGCCAGGGTCGAAGCGGATGCAGGGCGAGGGGGTAGGGGATGAGCGCGGGCGGACGGGAGCAGGATGCGGCGTTGCTGGAGGCGGACACGCTCGGCTTTCTGAGCCGGCGAAGCGGAGAAGTGGTTGGGCTGACCAAAGCGCTGGTCGCCGCCCCAAGCCCGAACCTGCCGGGAGATGAAACGGCGCCGGCGGCGGTGATCGAAGCGGCGCTGGCGGACTATGGACTCCCTCCGGCCAAGGTGATCGCGCTTGCGCCGAACCGGCCGAATCTGTTCGTGCGCATCGACGGCGGCCGACCGGGGCCGCATCTGGCGCTGTGCGGCCACCTCGACACCAAGCCGGTCGGCGAGGCGGCCGCCGAATGGAACACCGACCCGTTCACGCCGACGATCGTCGGCGACCGGCTCTACGGTCTCGGCTCGACCGACATGAAAGGCGCCTGCGCGGCGATGGTGCTCGCCGGCGCGGCGTTCGCCAGCGTCGCCGAGCGCGCGGCGGGGTCCCTGTCGCTCATCTTCACGGCCGACGAAGAATATGGCAGTCGGTTCGGCGCGGAGCATCTGGCCCGCAGCGGCGCGATCGAAGCCGACGCGATCCTGCTCGGCGAGCCGGCCGGCGTCACGCGCGATTGGGAAGCGATTCGGGTTGTTTCGCGTGGATTTTGCGGCTTCCGGGTGACGGTGCAGGGCACGCAAACCCATTCGTCGATCGCCGATCTTCTGCCGACCGTCAACGCCGTCGAAGCGATGGCGAATGTGCTCGTCGGCTTGCGGCGCGAATTGCGCCTGCGCCATCCGGACCATCCGCTTTGCTCGGGCGGACCGACGATCAACCTCGGGGTCAAAGCGCTCGGCGGCGTCGGCTACGGCGTGTTGCCGGGCCACGCCGAGTTTTGGGTCGATATCCGGACGATCCCCGGCATGACGCAGGCAGCGTTGGCCGAAGACGTCGATGCCGCGCTGGCGCGGATTCGGCCGACGCTGCCGGGCGCCGCGATCGATTGGGAATTCAACCCGACGCTCGGCTGGATCGCGCCGACCGAAGTGCTGCCGGACGATCCGATGGTGCGGGCGACGCAAGCCGCCGCGGCGGTGGTGCTGGGGGAAGCGCCGCCGCTGGCGGCGTTCCCCGGCGCGACCGACGCCTGGCCGTTGCAGGGAATCGGCGGCATCCCGACGCTGGCCGCCTTCGGCCCCGGCTTGCTGCCGCTGGCGCACGGACCGAACGAATACGTCAGCGTCGCCGCGCTGGAGCAGGCAAGCCGGATCTTCGCGCTCGCGGCGCTGGCGTTCGGAGCGAGCGTCGTCTGAATCGCGTCGAGCCGCTCCGGACGCGACCGCTACGAGAGGATGAAGCGCTCGATCCGGCTGTTCGCCATGTCGGCCACGGCGAGGTGGCTGGAGCGATCGGTCGCGCAGTCGTATGGGGTGTCGAACTGCCCCTGGCCGCCGCCGAACGTGCCGAAGCGGAAGAGAAACGCGCCGCTCTTGTCGAACACCACGATCTGGTCGTTGTCGGAATCGGCCACGAACAGGTTGTCGTCGCGGTCGACCGCCATCCCGCGCGGCGAATTGAAGCCCTGATTGTTGGTGTCGAACCGCCGCACCTCTTTTTGCGGGTCGCCCGACGCCTTGAACAGGACCAGGCGGTTGTTGCCCGTGTCGGCGACGAAGACCTTGCCGTTCGAGGCGACGGCGACGCCTTCCGGATTGGCCAACGAGGTTCGGCTGAAGTTGGGCGTGGCGGGGCCGAATTGCTGGAGGAAATTGCCGTTGCTGTCGAATTTCACGATCCGGCTGTTGCCAGTGTCGGCGACGTAAACGTTGCCGCTGCTGTCGACCGCGAGCGCGGTCGGGCCGGACAGCGAACTGGCGCCGCCGCTGGTCCATGACGTGATGAAGTTGCCGTTCTTGACGTTCAGTTTCAGCACGCGGCCGCTGCCGTTGTTCGCCACGTAGAGGAACTCGCGCTTGAAGACCGCCACGCCGCGCGGCGCGCTGAACGATCGCTGTCCGCTGCTGCCGTAGCGCGTGACGTACGCCCCGCTGCTGTCGAACACCTGGACGCGGTTTTCGATGTTTTCGGAGACGAATGCCGTGCCGTCCGAACTGTAGGCGATCCCTTTCGGCCGGTTGAGGCCCGGGCCGCCCGTGAAGACGAGGTCGAATTTCGCGCTGCTGACCGTGCCGCCCCCACCGCCTCCTCCGCCGCCGCCGCCCGACTTCTTGCAGACTTTGCCTTTGCATTGGCCCTGCTGGCAGCAGCGGTCCTTTTTCTTGTTGCAGGCGGCGCCGATCTGCACGCAGCGCGCCGGTTCGGGCGCAGCATCCGCCGGCGTGGCGATCCCAACAAGCGCCGCGGCCGCTCCAAGCGCGCCGAGCGCGGCGCGGCGGTCGAGGCGGTCCGAGAGCAGGCGGGTCATTCGGTCGAATTGACGAGCATCCAAGATCGCGTCCTCCCTGGCGGGGCGTTGTGCGGCGGATTGTCCGACGCGGGGCCGAATGGTCCTCCAAGCCCGCGTCGCGTCGCTCGCTTCAAGGACGCCTGGAACCGATGTGACGTTTCCTTCGTCAATCGAACGGAGCGGGCGCTCCGAACGGCGGCGCCCCCGAATGATCGCAGGCAGGGCGCGTGCCATGCGGTCGGCATCGGGTCGGGGGCGTCGCCGGCTTGTTTTTGCGGAAACGCGCCACGGAGGGATCGGGATGCGTTTGGCGATGATTCGGGCGGTGATGCTGGCGGCGCTGCTGCTGACCGTCGGCGGCCGCGCCGCGATGGCGCAGGACGATCAGGTCCGGGTCGATTCGGCGTTCAGCGACACGATCGTCTCGACGCTGGGCTACACGGAACTGAACGTCACCGTCGGTCCGGACGGGATCGCCGCTCCGTCCGAAGCGGCGGCCGGCTATTACCTCGTGAAACTGTCCGCGATGGACGACTTCATCGGCTATCTCGACATCGTGAAGACGCCCGATGGGTTGAGCGAGCAACAACTGACCGACCAGGCGCTCGCCGCCGGCCGCGACGACATGCCGCAGGCGGGGTGGACGTACCTGGGCGGCACGAACACTCCTGGCGCGGGCGAAAGCGCGTCGTTCATCATCCGGCTCGAGCCGGGCGCGTATCATCTGGCTGCCTCGTACTATGCCGAAGCCGAAGGGTCGGAAGAGCATATGGCGCTGGCGCCGCTGACGGTGACGGCCGCGGGCGCCTCGTCCCCCACCTCGTCGCAGGCGGCCACGCCGCCCGCGACGGTGACGCTCGAAGAAACGGACAATCTGCAATACCTCGTCACGCCGGGGGATATTCCGGCGGGACCGCAGGTCTGGAAGATCGCCAACACCGGCTCCCAGCATGCCCATCACGTCGTGATGGTGCGGATACCGGACGGCGCGACGTCCCAGCAAATCGTCCAGGAATTCAACGCGCTGATGTCGGGCACGCCGATCGCCGGCCATCCGCTCTTCGACAAGTTCATCTGGACCGGCTATGCCGCGCTGCAATCGGGCGGCCAGACGACCTGGGCCGAATTCGATCTGAAGCCGGCGACCTACGCCGTCGTCTGCTTCATCATCGACGAGCATACCGGCCGGCCGCACGCGGCGGACGGCATGGTGACGGTGTTCACCGTCCAGTAGCGGAGTACACTCGGCGGTGCCGGCCGGCGCGGACCCGACCCGGCCGGCGCCAAGCCGATGAACTTGTCGCCTTGCGCGGCGCGGAGGACGATGTCGATGGCGGCGCTCGCAACCTGGCCGGAATCGTTGGCGCTGCTCGTCATCGACGTGCAGCCCTATTTTCTCGAGGGGTGGATGGCCGGGGAAAGCGAGCCGCTGCTCGCCCGGCTGGAATATCTGCTCGGTCTGACGGCCGTCTACGATCTGCCGTGTCTCGCGACGTTCGAAGAGCCGGTCGCGGTCAAAGGTTGGTTGCCCGAGCGGCTGGAGCGGTTTTTTCCCGCCCACGGCGAGCGCCACCGCAAAGACACGTTCAATTGCTGCGCCGAGCCGGCGATTGCCGCCGCGATTGAACGCCTCGACCGGCCGCGGATCGCGGTCGCCGGTGCGGAAACCGATGTCTGCGTGCTGCAATCGGTGTTGGGATTGCTCGAGGCCGGGCGGGAGGTGCTTCTGCTCGAAGACGCCCTCTTCAGTTCGGAGCCGAATGTCGGGCCGGCATTGCGCCGGATGGAAGCGGCCGGCGCGATCCCGACGACGGTCAAAACGCTGGCGTACGAACTGCGACGAGCGGTATCGTCGCCGCGGCCGGACGATGCGTTGCGGGGGCGCCGCCCGGAATTGGATCTGCCGCGCCCGGAAGCGTTCCCGGATTGGAAGGACCCACTCGCCTGAGCGACCGGCAAGCCGCCGTGGCGGGCGTTCGCGTCGGTTTGGAAAAGGAGACCGGCATGTCTGCGTCATGCACGCATCTCGACCAGGTCCGTGATGTCCAGCCCAGCGCCTGCGGTTGCGAAGATTGCCTCAAGACCGGAGACACCTGGGTCCATCTGCGGGAATGCCTCATCTGCGGCCACGTCGGTTGCTGCGACAGTTCGAAAAACAAGCACGCGACGAAGCATTTTCACGCCACCGGCCATCCGCTCGTGCAATCGTTCGAACCGGGCGAAGACTGGGCCTGGTGTTACATCGACCAGGCGTTTCTCGAACCGGGTCCGGCCCCGCAGACGTCGTGGCAGGATTGCCGCGCCGGCGGATGAATCGGCGCCGATCATCCGCAGGTCGCGACGAAAGGGGCGATCATGGCATCGGATCGGCAGGGCGCGGCGCGGGCTGAACAATGGCCGCCGCTCCCCTACGACGAATGGGCGGACACGCTCGAAACGATTCACCGCTGGACCCAGATCGTCGGCAAGGTGGCGCTGGCGCGAACGCCGTTTCTCAATGAGTGGTGGAATATCGCCTTTCCCGTGACGGCGCGCGGCCTGACGACCCACCTCATGCCGGCTGGCGATGGCGCGCTGCAGATCCTGTTCGATTTCGTCGATCACCGCTGCGATCTGCGCCACACCAATGGCGAAATGCGGACGATTCCGCTGACCGCCACGCCGGTCGGCACGTTTTATCGCGACGTGATGGCGGCGCTCGCCGCGCTCGGAGCGCCGACGACGATCGATCCCCGGACGGTCGAATTGCCGGTCGTGGAACGACTGGACCAGGACGAAACCCACGCCGCCTACGATCCGGCTGCGGCGAATCGCTGGTGGCGGGTCATGGCGGCGACGACGCTCGTGCTGCAGCAGTTTCGGGAGCCGTTCGTCGGCAAGAGCAGCCCGATCCACTTTTTCTGGGGCAGTTTCGATCTTTGCACGACGCGCTTTTCCGGCCGGCCCGCGACCGTGCCAGCCGGCGCGCCCCGTTTCTATCAGCTGGCCGAAGACCAGGAAAACTTCACGTGCGGCTTTTGGCCCGGCAACCCGACGATGTCTGGTTTGACCCTGGCCAAGCCGGCGTTTTACGCCTACGGCTATCCCGAGCCGCCCGGTTGCCGCGACGCGCCGGTCCAGCCGACCGCCGCGAATTTCGCGCTCGATTTCGGGGAATTTCTCCTGCCCTACGACGATGTCCGCGCCGCAGCCGACCCCGCCGCCGCCGCGCTCGCGTTTTTCCAATCGACCTACGACGTCGTCGCCAACCTCGGTGGTTGGGATCGCGCGGCGCTCGAACGACCGTCGCCAGCCGCATCGTGAAGCGAGTTCAGCCGGGACGCGCGAGGGCCGGCGGAACACGATTCGCCGGCCCTCGTTGCTGCAAATGACGCCTGGTGGTTACGAAACCGGCGCCGGCACGCAGGTCCCGGCCGCGTCGCAGGCTCCAGCAACCCCGTCGATGGTGCAGGCGGTTCCCTCGGCGGCCGGCGTCGAGATGCACGTTCCGTCCGAGTTGCACCCGGTGAATGCCGAGACACATTGCGTCGTCAGATCGCACACCGTGTCGCCATGCTTGCCATGGCCCTTCAGCGCCGGCGGCGGCACGAGTTTGAATTGATAGCCGTTCGGGCCGCGCTTGTGGCAAATGGGGACCTTCTTGTGGCCGTTGCCGTTGCCTTGTCCGTTGCCATTGCCGTTCCCGCCTTTGGCGGCCGAGACGCCGACGACGCCCGCTGCTCCGGTCGCGAGCGCCAGCAGGCCGCCGAGCGCCTTGCGGCGCGTCGCCGTGCCGCTCATCGCGCGCACGACCCGATCGAACTGCTGCCCGTCCATGTCGCATTCCCTCCGGGCACGAAACCGACGACCCCCCTTGCCGTCCGTACGGCTGGCTCGCCGGCCGAGTTCCCCCCGACTATAGGGATCGAGGAGTGACATGGCAAATCTCGGGCGGGGTGCGCATCAAGTTGTTGCGGCTTTCGCTCGAGTGCGCTCGTGCAGCCGTCGCCACTCGGGATGGTCGGATCGAGGTCGATCGCACGCATGGTTTCGCGATCGGTTCGACGACGCCGGTCGCCGGGCGCTGTGCGAATCGCTACTATCTGGAGACTGCGGGTCTGCGACCGCTCGCCCACGGTCGCCGCTTCGCTGGCCATCACGCCGCGTCCGATGCGCAACGCGCACAGTCGCGAGGACTTCTCAATATGCACACGCTCGAAGACCTGCGACGGCAATCGAAGATTGTCCTCGATGAGCGGGAGATTGCGCTCCTCCGGCCGTTCGGGGTCGTGCGGACGACCCGGGTCGGCGACGTGCTGTTCGAGGTCGGCGATGCTCCCTATCCGCTCGTCGTCGTGCTGTCCGGCCGCACCGAGATCATCGATCGCTCCGATGGCGGCGAATTCGTCATCAAATCGAGCGGACCGGGCGAGTTCGACGGCGAACTTGGACTCCTGACCGGCCAGCCCGCGTTCGCCGCCACGGTCGTTCGCGAGGCAGGCGAGTCGCTCGTCGTGCCGCAGGCCGGGGTCCAGCATGCGATCGCCACGATTCCCGAACTGAGCGATCTGCTGGTGACCGCCTTTGCCGCGCGCCGCCAACTCCTGATGCGCTCGGCGGCGGCGACGTTGACCCTCATCGGCCCCGAAAATTCGACCAGCATCGAACGACTGCAGGAATTCACCACCCGCAACACCATCCCCTCTCGCTGGCTGGAGCCGGACGAGCCGGCGGCCGTCGCGATCTTCGATCGGTTCGACGTGAGCGACCGCGCCGGCGCCTGGGTCGTCGTCCGCGGTCAGAAGTTGCTGCGCGATCCGAGCAATCTGAAACTCGCCAAGGCGATCGGGCTCGATCTGATCGTGCGGCAGGACGCGCCGGCCGATCTCGTCGTGATCGGCGCGGGGCCGGCCGGCTTGTCGGCCGCCGTCTACGGCGCCTCCGAAGGGCTGGCGACGATCGTGGTCGACGATCTCGCGATCGGCGGCCAGGCGGGGGCTTCGTCCCGGATCGAAAATTATCTCGGCTTCCCGACCGGCATCGCCGGCGGCGATCTCGCGTTTCGCGCCGAAGTCCAGGCGATCAAATTCGGCGCGCGCGTCACCGTGCCGCGGCGGGCGACCGCGCTCGCGCGCGACGACGGCCTCTTCGCGATTCGGCTGGACGACAAGACGACGGTGCGCGGCCGGAGCGTCGTCATCGCCACCGGCGCCCGCTATCGCACGCTCGGTCTGCCGGAGGAGGAGGCGTTCGCCGGCAACGGCGTCTACTACGCGGCGACGGAACTCGAAGCCCGGCGCTGTCGCGACGGCGCGGTCGTCGTGGTCGGCGCGGGCAATTCCGCCGGGCAAGCGGCGATGTTCCTGTCGACGACGGCGAGCCTCGTCCACCTGGTCTGCCGCGGGCCCGATCTCGCCCACAGCATGTCGCAATATCTGATCACCCGCCTGGAGCACACGCCGAACGTGCGGATTCATACGGAGTCGACCGTGACCGCGCTCCAGGGCGGCGAGCAGTTGACTTCGGCGGCGATCATGCCGGCGTCGGGAGCGCCCGAGGCGCTTCCAGTCTGTGGCGTGTTCGTGCTGATTGGGGCCGACCCCCGGACCGCGTGGCTCCGGGAAACGCTCGCGCTCGACGATCAGGGATTCGTCCTGACCGGCCGGGATGTGCCCGATGGCGACGGCGCTGGAGCCTTGTCGCCGTATCGGACGAGCCAGCCCGGCGTCTTCGCGGTCGGCGACGTGCGGAGCGGGTCGGTCAAGCGCGTCGCGTCGGCGGTCGGGGAGGGATCGGTTGCCATCCCGGCCGTCCATCGTTACCTGGCGGAAGACGGCGCCGCGCGCCGTCATTCATAGCAAAGGAGACAGGGTCATGGACGAAGCGAAAAACCCGCTGGCGACCGCGCTCGGCGTCTACGCGCCGACCCATTTCCTCATCGCCGCCATCGACGATCCGGCGACCGCGACCGGGGCGCTCGCGGCGCTGCAGACGGCCGGATTTGCGGACGCCGCCGTCGCGCTTTGTCCCGGACCGCAGTTCCTCGAAAACTATCGCGACTTCGTCGCGCGCCGCGGCTTGCGCGAACGGGTCGAAGGTCTCTTTCCCTCGGAAGAACAGGACGCGGTCAAGGACTACCTGGCCGAAGCCGAGCGCGGAGCGTCGTTCGTCAGCGTGCACGCGACGGAGCGGGCGGAACGCGATCGGGCGCGGGACATCCTCGCGACCCACGGCGGCCACCGCATGCGCTACTACGGCGATCACACGATCACCGATCTCGATTAGCGCCGGTTCCGGGCCTGGTTGGCTTTTGGGGAAGATGGTCTTCCGCCCCGCCGGCCGTAGCCGACTGACCGGCGTTCCGCTCCCAGGTTTCGCTCGCCGGGATGCGGCGTGTCCGCCGCGTCGGCGGACAGGGGCGCGTCGAGTTGCACTGCCCGCGGGCGCCTCGGGCCACGTCGCGGCGCCTGCTAGGATGGCGCCGCCGCGCGACATTCGCCGGCCGTGAGCACGCCCGAGGAGGCCACTGGTGAGCAACGACGCCCCCGTCCGGATTCCGTCCGCACGCCTTGATCGTCGCCAACTCCTCAAGACGAGCGCCGCCGCCTCCGGCGCGCTCCTGGCGCGGCCCTGGGCGGTCGACGCCCAGGTGGCCACGCCCGCCGCGACCCCCGTCGCCGCGTCGCTCACCGCCGAACAGCGCGGCTGGCTGGCGCAGGCGAGCCGGTACGACGCGAACGGCTGGATTCATATCAAGATCGGCGGCGATCCGTTCGCGCGCGGCTTTCAGCATGGCTATCTGACGGCGCGCGAGTTCGCCGAAGCGATCCGCGTCTACACCGCGATGACCTACCAGACAACCGGCTTCGACTATTCGTTTTTCGTCGCCAAGGCAGTCGAACTGCACAAGTCCAAGATCACTCCTGAATTGCTGTCCGAAATGGAGGGGATCGCCGCCGGCTACACCGCCGCCGGCGTGCCGACGACGCTCGACGACATCATCGGCTGGAACGCCTACATGGAGATCACCGGCTATTGGTGGCCGACCGTCGCGTCGCAATACACCCGCTCGGCGCCGACCGGCAACCGCAAAAGTCATTGCAGCGCGTTC
>JAICJJ010000138.1 GCA_025928535.1 Thermomicrobiales bacterium | reverse complement strand
CGTGGTGGGCCCAACCACGCCCGCCCATATGGCCCTTTCGGAGCGGGGGGGGGTCGGCCCGCCCGCCGCGTCCGGCCGATTCGAGGCGGGTCGCGTCGTGGGTTCCCGCCCTGGCAAGTTTGGCCATGGATTCCAGCGCGCGCGGCAGCGCGGCGGCGACCGTTCGATCGGCCGGCGAGAGGCGCGCGTTCCGCGACGAGCGGGCGAGACCGTCGCGGTCGCGAACGGTCGGGCAGCCGACGATTTCACCCGGCAACGCCAGGTCGGCATGCATCCGCCGGATGATCTGCAATTGCTGGTAGTCCTTTTCGCCGAAATAGGCGCGGGCCGGCCGGATCAGGCTGAGGAGGATCGTCACGACCGTGGCGACCCCGCGAAAATGCCCGGGCCTCGATGCGCCTTCCCACCGCCGTCCCAGTTCGCCCACCTCGATGAACGTGTCGAAGCCGGGAGGATACATCTCCTCAACCGAGGGGGCGAAGACGAGATCGGCCCCGGCCGCCGCGATGGCCGCGAGATCGTCGTCGAATGTTCTTGGATAGGCCGCGAGATCGGTCTCGTCGGAAAACTGGGTCGGATTGACGAAGACGCTGACGACCGTCCGCTCGTTTTCGGCGACCGAGCGGCGGATCAACGCCACATGGCCGGCATGGAGCGCCCCCATTGTCGGCACGAGCCCAGGCGCCACGTCTCCCAGCGCTTCGCGCAAGGCCGCGCGCGTGCGAACGATTCGTGGCGTCATCGCGGCTCGGCCGCCAGTTGCCGCGCGACCTCCGGCTTGAGGTGGAACGATTCGTCCGGACCGGGAAATACGCCGGTTTGGACATCGCTCGCGAATTGGGCGAAGGCGTCGCGGATCGTCGCGCCGAGGTCGGCGTAGCGCCGGACGAAGCGGGGCGACGGCCCGGATTCGAATCCGAGGAGATCGTGGCCGACAAGCACCTGACCGTCGCAAAACGGACCGGCGCCGATGCCGATCGTCGGCACGGGCACGCGTTCGGTGATGATCGCCGCCACTTCGTCCGGCACCGCTTCCACCACGATCGCGAAGACGCCCGCTTCGGCGACCCAGAGCGCGTCGTCGATAAGGGCATGGGCCGATTCGACATCGCGCCCCTGCACCTTGAACCCGCCCAGCATGCCGGCCGATTGCGGGGTCAAGCCGATGTGCCCCATGACCGGAATGCCGGCGCCAACGACCGCGCGAATGCGCGACGCCATGCCACGGCCGCCTTCGAGTTTGACCGCGTCGGCGCGCCCTTCTTTCAGCAGGCGACCGGCGTTTTCGATCGCCTGTCGATCGTCGAGTTGGTAACTGAGAAACGGCAGGTCGGCGACGACGAGCGTGCCGGGCGCGCCGCGGACGACGGCGCGGCAATGATGGAGAATTTCGTCCATCGTCACCGGCACGGTCGATTCGTAGCCGAGCACGACCATGCCGAGCGAATCGCCGACGAGAATCAGATCGATCCCGGCCGCTTCGGCAAGCCGCGCGAACGGCGTGTCATAGGTCGCGACCATCGCCAGTCGCTCGCCCCCTTTGCGCTCGCGCACGGCCGGAATCGTCAACTTGCCGGCTCGTGGGCGCGGCGAGCCTTCCTGAACCGCCATCAACTTCGCTCCTTTTCGTCCGCGCGGGACCGCGCCCGGAGGATCGCGGCGACCGTCCGGATCGCGGGAACGTCGATCCCGTGTCGCGCGGCGCGGGCGACGATCGCTCCGTAAATCGCCTCGACCTCGGTCGGATTGCCCGCCTCGAGGTCTTGCCACATCGATGAGCGGTTCGTCGCGGTCGCCCGCGCGACCGCGCAGACCGCGCGTTCGACGTCGCCGATGTCATTTCCTTCGGCGTGGGCGACGCTTTCGACCTCGCGGGCGATGGCGAAGGACGCCGCCCGCAATTCAGGGTCGTCGACGATTGCGCCGTTCGGCGCTTCCGCCAGCGCCGTCAGGCCGTTGATCGCCGCGCTGACGGCAAGTTTGCGCCAAATCGCCTGTTCGATGCCGGCGATCGCCGCGGCCGGCATTCCCACTGCCGCAAACCGCGCGCCGAGCGCTCGCAATTCGGCTGGAGGCGCCTGGCTGGGAACGCCGAAGAGCGTCGGGCCTGTTCCGCCGGATCGCACGACGCCCGGCTCCTGCCGCGTCGCGCCAAGCGAGGTCGTTCCGAGCGCCAGCCGCACGTCGGGACCGAGCGCGGCGCGAATGCGGGCGTCGTTGTCGATCCCATTTTGCAGCGTCGCCACCCAGATAGAGCGCGGCAGCCAGTCCACAAGTGAACGCAGCGCCGCTTCGGTCGCCCAGGTTTTCACGGCCACGATTGCGACCGCGCACTCGGCGATTGCGGCGGGGTCTGATGCGACCGGAACACGAATGCGCCGTTCTGATCCGTCCTGTTCGATCAGGCGCAGTCCGTCGCCGCGAATCAAGTCGAGATGGGGCGACGGCCGGTTGATCAACACGACCGGAATCTCGAAGTCGGCAAGGCGCGCCGCAATGAGGGAACCGAGCGCGCCGGCGCCGACGATCGCGATGCGGCCAAGCGGCGGCATGTCTGAGGCATCCATGAGGAAATTGTCGCATCGCCGAGCCCGGCGCCCCGCGAGATCGAATAGCGCGCTCCCCGCTGGAACGTTTACGATCATCGACACGTCGCTCCGACGGACCGCGCGGGGCGCCAGCGATGTGCGCTTACGGCGGAGGTCGCATGCGGCGAAGTCTGATCCTGCTTCTCTCCGTGTTGCTCGTCATCGGCGGCGTCGGCGGATGGTTCACGACCGTCGCGGCGCGCGATCGGGGCGGCGCGGGGCACGGGTCGATCGAACCGGACGCCGTGCGGCCGGCGGCCGCCGGCGACAACGGCGACGTCGCCAACTGGTACATCGTCGAAGTCGGCAAGCGGGCCGATCCGGGCATCGTCGCCGACCGCCTCACCCAAAGCCTCGGCATTTCCGTCAGCCACGTCTACCGGCACGGCTTTACCGGGTTCGCCGCCAACATCCCGCCCGACAAGCTGGCCGCCGTGCGGGCCGCGAAAAACGTCCGCTCGGTCGATCCGGACGAGCCGGTGCAGGTGGATGGCGCGCCGGGCGGATCGTTCGAGCCGTGCAGCGACGCGGGCAATGTCGGGTCGCAGAACGTTCCCACCGGGATTTGCCGCATTCAGGCCGACAAGAATTCGACGGCCATGATCGACGGGGTTGATGAGCGGGTCGACGCCGACGTCGCGGTGGTCGACACCGGCATCGACCAAGCGGCCGCGAATTGGGATCTGAACGCGCGGCCCGGGATCGATTGCACCGGCGGCAACGACCCGATGGACGATGGCGATGGTCACGGGACGCACGTCGCCGGCACGATTGGCGCGCTCGACAATGACCATGGCGTCGTCGGCGTGGCGCCGGGCGTCCGGCTCTGGAGCGTCAAGGTGTTCGACGACGCGGGCCGGGGCTCGGTGCGGACCGTTCTCTGCGGGTTGAACTGGGTGCTCGACCAGGCGACGAATGGCGTGAAAATGGACGTCGTCAACATGAGTCTCTCCAGCCCGCCCAAGAACCGGCCGATCGACGACCGCCATTGCGGCAAGCGGGCGCACGACGATTTCCAGAAAGGCGTCTGCGCCGTCTACAAGGCGGGCGTCACCGTCGTCGTCGCGGCCGGCAACTATGCAGCCGACGCTCGCTTCGTCAGGCCGGCCGCCTACCGGCAGGTGATCGCCGTCTCGGCGCTGAGCGACAACGACGGCACGCCGGCCAACGACCGCTTTGCCAGCTTCAGCGACTACGGCAAGCCGATCGATCTTGCCGCTCCGGGCGTCGACATCCTCTCGCTCAAACCGCCCGATAACCAGCCGACTGGCAAGATGCTGCAAACGCTTTCCGGCACGAGCATGGCCGCGCCGCACGTGTCGGGCGCCGCCGCGCTCTACATCGCCGGTCATCGCGGCGATGGGGCGCTGACGCCAGCTGCCGTAAAGCAGGCGCTGCGCGACCATCGCGAGCAAATCAAGTTGCGAAAAGACCCCGACAAACGAAACGAAGGGGTGGTCAACGTCAACGATGGGCCGCCATGGGGTCAGACCGGGAAATCGCGAAAGTCGCGGTGAGCCCGCCGGGCGGTCGGCTGGCATCGGGCGCTTGATTGACTGGCGCTACAGCGGCTCCGGCAGAACGGCGGCGTCGCGGTATGGCGTCCACCTCCGGGCCATCAGGGCGTCCGCTTCCTGAACGAGCGCCGTGTCGCCGGTCAGTTCGCGCACGGCGTCGAGAACGCGGTCGCGCACGCCGTCCAGGCTGAGATAGATTCGGTGGCCGAGATGGACGCGGACCTTGCCCATCTGCTCGTAGCGACCCCAGAGCACCAGCCAGCCGGTGGCGACGGGATAGACCGCGACAAAGCGGCTGTACGATTTCCACTCGAACACCGGTTCCGCTCCGATGCCGGCGTTCGGACTGCGCGGCGCCGTCGAGGCCTGGCTTGCCGATTCGGAGGCGGGCGACGTGGTCATTGCGTCTTGCGCGGATCGAGCGCGTCGCGCAGGCCGTCGCCGATGTAGTTGATCGACAGAACCGTCAGGAAGATCATGATTCCTGGAATCAGCGCTTCATGCGGGGCGATTTGGAAATAGTCCGTCGCTTGGTAAAGCATGGTCCCCCAGGTCGGCACATCGGACGGAAAGCCGAGACCGAGGAACGACAGCGCCGATTCGGTGATGATCGCGGCGCCGACGCCGAGCGTCGCGGCGACGATGATCGGGCTCATCGTGTTGGGCAAGATGTGCTTCATCATGAGCGAAAACTGACCCGCTCCGATCGAGCGAGCCGCCTCGACGAATTCTTTCTCCTTGAGGGAGAGAAAGCCTGCCCGGACGAGTCGGGCGGTCGTCATCCAGTTGAGAATGCCGATGACCGCGACAATCAAGACGAAGATGCCGAGAATGCCGTTGTTGAAATTCTTGTCGAAATAGTCGTAGAACGACTGCTTGTAGAGAAAGCTGATCACCAAAAGCAGCGGCACTTGCGGCAAACTGATGAAGAGGTCGGTGATCCGCATCAATACGGTATCGACGAAGCCGCCGAAAAAGCCGGCGGCTGCTCCGATCGCGGTGCCAAGGGTGATCGCGACGATCGCAGCGACGAAACCGACCGCGAGCGAAATGCGGCCCCCCCAGAGGATGCGCGCCAACATGTCATTGCCGAGTGAGTCGGTGCCCATCAGGTGCTGCAACGTTGGAGCCTGGTCGGTGTTCGCAAGGTCCTGGGCGTCGATCGGTTGTGGGTAGAGCGCCGAGCCGAGGTAGCAAGCCAGCATGATGAGGATGATGACGGCCGTGCCAAGCATCGCCATGCGGTGCCGTCGAAATTGCCGCCAGGCATTTCCCCAGAGCGACCGTTGCGGTTTGACGCGCAACAGACCGGGAGGCGTTTCGGCAATCTGGGGCGATGTGGCCGTCGGCGCCGCGGACAACACTGGCGCGCGGCTTGCTTCGACTCGCTGAGTCATCGGGCTCTCCCCCGCAACGGCGCGGTCACGAGTACCGGATGCGCGGATCGAGGACGGCGTAAAGCACGTCGGCGACCACGTTGAAAACCACGACGAGAATCGCGAAACCGAATGTGATCGCCATCACCACCGGCACGTCCTTGCTGCCGATGCCGTCAATGAGCGCCCGGCCGATTCCCGGAATTCGAAAGATCTGCTCGGTGATGACGGCTCCGCCGAAGATTTCGGGGATTTGCAGCGCGATGATCGTGATGACGGGAATCATCGCGTTGCGCATCGCGTGGAGGATGACGACCGTCTGCTCGCGCAGCCCTTTGGCGCGCGCCGTGCGCACGTAATCCTGGCTGATCGTTTCCAGCATCGACGCGCGGACGAACCGGGTCAGCGACGCGGCGCCGGCCAGACCGAGGACGAGGATCGGCATCAACGATTGCTTGACGTTGCCCCAGAAGCCAGTCACTTGCGCGTCGTAGACGAACGGGAGCCAGCCGAGTTTCACGCTGAAAAGCAGGATGAAGAGGATGCCGGAAAAAAATGTGGGCACGCTGAAGCCGAGGAAGGCGAAGGTCGTCGCGAATTGGTCGAAGAGCGAATATTGCTTCAAGGCGGAAAAGACGCCGATCGGAATCGCGATCAGGATGCCGAGCACAAACGCCGATCCCAAAATCTTCAACGTTACCGGCAAGCGACTGAAGATGTAGTCGCGGACCGGCATTTTCGAGGTGTACGACTGCATCCAGTCGCCCTTGATGTAGGACGACGCCCATTTCGCGTACTGGACCGGGATCGGGTCGTCCAGGCCGAGCGAGGCGCGGATGCGGGCGCGCAATTCGGGGGGCACGTTCGGATTGGTGGCGAAGCCCGACAGGGGATCGCCCGGCGCGATCGCTAGAATCCCGAACACGACCATGCTGATGGCGATCAGGGAAACGACCGAGATGAGTGCCCGGCGAATGAGGTAACGGCCCAATGGGCGCTCCTGGCGGGTGCGGCCGGCGTGACCAGGCGAGCCGGCGCGGGCGGTTCAGTCTGCCGATCCGCGCCGCCGTTCGGCCGTGATTCATCCATGCGGCAGGCGGACGCAAAATGCTACGCGGCGTTTCGATTCGATGTCAAGCGCGGCCAAGCCGCTTCGCGGCCGTTACGGCGTCGGCGTCGCGGCGGGTGAACCGACCGGGCTGGCGACCGGACTCGCCAGCGGGCTGGCCATCGGACTCGCGACGGCCGAGGCGGCTTGCGAAGCCACGGCGACGATCGTCGGCGCCGTTTGCGTCATGTCGGAGACGACCGTTGGCGGCGGGGCCACTGTCGGCGCGACGGTGGCGTTGGCCGCGGGAGCCGATGTGGGCGCGACTGCCGTGCCGCCGCACGCCTGGAGCGCGAAGAGGACGACCGGCGTCGCCGCGACCAGGACGGCGCCCCGCATGACGGCGCCTCGCTTGCCACCGTCGGTCACACGCGTACCCCGATCGCTGCCCATCGGTTTCCCCCTCCCGCGCCATTGCTTGCCAATGCGAGCGGTCGCCGCCGTTCCGGCTGTCGCCTCGTCGCGCGATACGGCCGGGCGATCGGCGCTCCTCCCCGATTCGGAGTGTAGGCACGCATGGTGAGCGAGTCAACACGGCGAGGTCAGGGGTGCGCCGGATCGTGCTGGAGTGTCGATCCGATCGGCGAGGGCAATTGGCG
>JAICJJ010000500.1 GCA_025928535.1 Thermomicrobiales bacterium | reverse complement strand
GTGACCGAAGCGCGCCTGATGGGCCGTGTGAAATCGCTCGGCGATCGCCGCCGCGAAGCCGTCCCGCGCCGGTTCGCCCGCGGCGAGGACGGGAATCGTCAGGGTGTATTCCTGGCCGACGTAGCGGATGTCGAGCGCGTGCTCGACGCGGCCGGTTTCGCGCGTGATTCCTTCGACGGCGAGCGCGTCGAACCCTTCGGCTTCGAGTTCGCCGAGCGTCCGCGCCAGATCGGCGCGGTCGAGCGCGGCGAGGGTGGTGAAATAGGCGCGGCTGAAGTCCTTGCGGATTTCGGTTTCGAGCATGCCCCAGGCGGAAAAGGCGCCGGGGAACGGCGGCACGATCACTTCCGGCACGCCAAGTTCGCGGGCGAGGAAGACGGCGTGCATCGGCCCGGCGCCGCCGAAGGCGACGAGCGCGAAATCGCGCGGCTCGATCCCTTTTTCGACCGTCAGCGTTCGGATCGCCTGCGCCATCTTGGCGTTGATGACGTCGCAAATCCCTTCGGCCAGTTCGACCACGCCGAGGCCGAGTTCGGCCCCGAGTTTGCCGATCGCCGCTTCGGCCGCGCTCCGGTCGAGCGCCATCCGGCCGCCGGCGAAATGGGAGGGATCGACGCGGCCGAGGACAAGATTGGCGTCGGTGACGGTCGGGCGCGTGCCGCCATGGCCGTAGCAGGCCGGCCCGGGATCGGCGCCGGCGCTTTCCGGGCCGACGCGCAGGCCGCCCGCTTCGTGGGAGGCGATCGAGCCGCCTCCCGCGCCGATGGTGTGGATGTTGACAACCGACATCAGCATGGGGAAGCCTTCGAGGCTCGTTTCGGACGAAACGTCCGGCTTGCCGTCGACGACGAGGCTGACGTCGAAACTGGTGCCGCCCATGTCGATGCAGATCAGATTCGGCCGGCCGAGGATGCGGGCGAGCGCGACGCCCCCCATCGTCCCGCCGACCGGGCCGGAGAGCAGCGTCTGCAACGCCAGCCCGCGCGCCGATTGGGCGGTGACGATGCCGCCGCTCGATTGCATGACGTGGAGCGGCACGCCGAGCCCGCGTTCGGTCAATTCGGTTTCGAGCCGTTCCAGATAGCGGCGGACGACCGGCGCCGTGTAGGCGTCGAGGACGGTCGAAGCGGTCCGCTCGTATTCGCGCCATTCGCGGGCGACGCGGTGCGAAAGGGAGATCGCGACGTCGCCCAATTCTTCCCGCAGAATCTCTTCGGCCCGCAATTCATGGGCCGGGTTGAGATAACTGAACAGGAACCCGACCGCGATCGCTTCGAATCCTTCGTCCCGAACGCGCTGCGCGGCGGTGCGGATCGCCGCTTCGTCGAGCGGCGCGATCTCTTCGCCAGCGTAGTTGAGGCGGCCGCCGATCTCGACGATGTCGCGGCGCGGCACGAGCGGCGTCGGCTTGCGGAAATGGACGTCGTAGAGGCGCGTCCGGTTGCCGCGGGCGATGTGATAGACGTCGCCCACCCCGTCCGTCGCCAGCAGCAGCACCTTGACGCCGCGCCGCTGCAAGAAGGCGTTCAGCCCCTGGGTGGTGCCGTGGACGGTGAAATTGATGTCGGCCGGCGAATCGACGACCTGCTCGACCGCCGCGAAAACGCCGCGCGTCAGATCGTCGGGCGTGGTCGACGATTTCCCGGCGACATAGGAACCATTCACCTCGTTGTAGGCGACGACGTCGGTGAACGTTCCGCCGATGTCCATCGAAACGCGGAACCGGCGCACGATCGTTTCCCCCCTTTCAGTCGGGCAATCTGGGCGCGCCGCCTCAGCCGGCCGCGCCATCAGTCGCGAGCACGACATCGTAGACGGCGCCGGCTCCCGGTTCATCCCCCAGCAACGGCGCGAGCTCGGCTCCCGATTCGGCGCGCCAGGGATTGGCCAGCCAGCCGTCGTAGGCGGCGCGGTCGGTCCAGAGCGCGGTGACGAGCACCGGCGCGTCCGGATCATCCGGCGCCACCTGGACTTCGACGCCGAGGCAGCCCGCCTGCTGCATCGCGTGGCCGAGGACGTCGATCCGCGCGAACGTTGCGACGAGATCATGTTGCCGCCCCGGCTGCACCGGGAGATAGAGAACGCTCCGGACGGGCATGCCGCTCCCATGTTGCGACGCCGGCCGGACCGGCGCTCGGTCGAATCGAAATCGGTCGGAATCACAACCACCGCCGTCCGCCTCAACGCTGCGGCGCCGGCGATCCTTCGTTCAAACGCAGCGGCTGTGTAGCATACCGTTCCGGGGGGCACAAGCGGGACCTGACAACCGTGCCAATTGCCGCGAGCCGATTCGATCAGTTGTCTCAAGGCGGGATCGCGGCCGAATGCGTGGGGCGGACGGAGTACACCCGACGACCGAGGGCGAGGTCGTCCAGGACGTGATTACTCCTCAGCGGCAGGAGGTGGCGGAATCTCGGTCGCCTCTTCAAGCGAAAGTTGCCCCACCCAGACCGGCTCGACGATCTGAATACCGGAAACGCTTCCATTGAATTTCAGGAGACCATTGTCGTACGTGTACATCAATGAGCACTTGCCGCGAATCGCTGAAGCAAGGTGAAGCGCGTCGTAGGGACGAAGAGAGATATGGCTCCAAATCAGATCGCGCGCCATTCTGATTGTAAATCGGTCTGCGTTGATCAGTTGAATGTAGTCATTCTCGAAGAACCGTTCGATCGTCGCCCGCTGCTTGGCGAGCACGCCTTGGTTGCGCTTTCGTGTGACCT
>JAICJJ010000312.1 GCA_025928535.1 Thermomicrobiales bacterium | reverse complement strand
GACGTGCCGCGCGGCATCACTGCGACGAACGGCAGGTCGAGCAGGCGCGCGAAGTAGGCTTCGGACACGGCGGTGCTGCCGGACGACGCTTCGATGATGGTGGTTCCCGCGTCGATCCAGCCGTTGCAGAGGCCGTAGAGAAAGAGCGAACGGGCCAGCCGGTGCTTGAGGCTCCCGGTCGGGTGGGTCGATTCATCCTTGAAGTAGAGATGAACGCGCGGCGTGGCGGGCAATTCGAGGCGAATGAGATGCGTGTCCGCCGACCGTTGAAAGTCGCGCTCGATCTTGCGGACCGCTTCGATGGCCCAGACGCGTTCCATTGGTGCTCCTGCCGACCGGCTCGCCGCGCAGACGAGGTCGACGAATCCGCCGAAATCGCGCGATGCGGTTCATGATCGTCGTCGCCCGCAAGGATGGCGGAAGAATGGCGCGCCGGCCAGTCCCACGACGTTCGAGGTTGCGCGTCAACGTTTTGCGCCCGTATCCGTCGCATGCACGCGAAACGTTGACGTGCTCCTGACGTGATCGGCGCTGACCGAAAACGATGCAACATGTCGGCAATGCGCGAGCGCCGAACGTCCGGAGCGTCGGCTAGCCTTCGAGTCCGGCCGGAAAGCGATCCGCCACCAGATTCAGGGCGACGCCGTGCTCGAGCCATGCCTTGAGGCCGGCCAGCGTCAGCGTGAACCCTTCGGTCGCGCCGATCGCCTGCTTCACGGCGTCATCGACATCGCCAGCGAACCCGTCGTTCGTGATGCTGACGAACGTTGCATCCTCGCCCACCGGCGTGAAGCGCCATTCGACCATCGTCGGCCCGCCTTCGCCCGGCCAGGAGATGTGGATGCGTTCGTTCGGCTCGACCGCCAGCACGTCGACCGTGGCTGAGACGCCGTACATCTCCCAATCCCACTGAATCCGCTGCCCCGGCTCCAGCCGGCCGCTCCCCTTCGTGAACCAGAACCGGGCGGTGATGGCGGGATCGACGAACGCTTCGAACACCTCGGCCGCCGGTTTGCGGATCATCAATTCCGCCCTCGCGAGCGGCGGCTGCGTCAATCGCAAATCGGAATTCGCTGGGGTCATGCAGGCTCCTCTCCCGGGCGCGATGGCTGACATCGCGTTCCTGACCTCGCGTCTCAACCGTAGCATGGCGAACGTACATCCACCACTTTCTCGTTGCGCATCAGGCAGTGGCGAATCGACTCGCGGGAGGCGCGCCGGGACGAACTCGATCACCGCGGCGCGCGTTGCGGCGCATCGAGCGCGGCGCCAGCGGCTCTATAATGCCGGCGGCATGAATCCGGCGACCCGATCGCATGCCGTCGAAGTGACGGCGGATCGCGCAAGCGGCCGGGCGATGGTTCGCCGCGACGACCGGACCGCCGACCGAATCGAGACCCAGGACATGTTCAGATGTACGACCGAATCCTGGTTCCGCTGGATGGATCGGAGTTGGCGGAAACCGCGCTCCCCTTCGCCGAGTTGATCCCCAGCCGCGACGTGCGCCTCTTCACGGTCACCCCGGAATCGATCCAACCACTCGACGCATCCGCCCCGGCCTGGCGCGGCGAACCGCCCGCGACCTATCTGGAGATGGTCGCCGCGCCGCTCGAACGGCAAGGGCGGACGATCGAATGCGTGGTCGAAACGAGCGGCGACCCCGCCGCGCGAATCGTCGCCGCGGCCGGCGACGCCGACCTGATCGTGATGGCCACGCGCGGCCTCGGCCGGCGCGAAGGCGCCCGCGTCGGCAGCGTCGCCGACGAGGTCGCCCGCCAGGCTCCGGTTCCCACGCTGCTCATTCGGGGGGCGGATCGGATCGGGCCGCCGGCGGTGGCGCGCATCGTCGTCCCGCTCGACGGCTCGACCCGTGCCGAAGCGGCGCTGCCGGCCGCGACTCGCCTCGCCAGCCTCCTCGGTTTGCGTCTCCATCTCGTGCAGGCCGTCGCCGACGCCGGCCGGCCGGGCGGCGCCGCCCACGAACGGGACGCAGCGGCCTATCTCGCCCGGCAGGCGCAACGTCTGGCGTCGGCCGACATCGTCGCCACCAGCGAGGTGCTGCCCGGCGCGGCGGCGCCCGCACTCCTGACGGCGATCGGGCCGATGGACCTGGTCGTGATGACCCCGCGCGGCCACGCCGACGCCGGCCGTACCCCCCTCGGCAGCATCGCCGAGCGACTGGTGCGCGAAGCCGAAGGCTCCGTGCTCATCGTCCGTGACGAGCGCGGCGGCCGCCAGACGGGCGCCCGCCAGGTCGATCCCGCCTTCGGCGACCCGGAGCCATATCCGGAGGCGACCGGCGAGGTGAGCGTCGTCGACGAAGCGTCGGCGGAATCGTTTCCGGCCAGCGATCCGCCCGGCTGGGCGATCGGCCGCGAATACCCGGAACCGGTGCTGGACGAGCCGCCCGTCGCCTGACGCCGCATCCGGTTCCAACCGTGGGGCGATCGTTGCAAGCCGCCGGCATCCGAAGCGAAAGGATCGCACAATGGTCAGCGACCGACCGATCAAACGGCTTCGCGTCGACGAAGACAAAACCGGCCTCATGCTCGATCTGCGGGAGGCGCTGGCCGAACTGGCGGCCCTGCCGCCGGCGATCGCCAACGACCCGGCCCAGGCGAGCCAATACCTGACGGTCTACGTCGATTGGCGGCCGCAGGGCTCCGATCCCGGTCGCCGGCACGGACGACGCCAGGTCGCGGACGCCATGCATGCCGCGCTGGCCGCCTACGCGCCCCACACGCCAGCCGCCGCGAGCCTCGCCGTCGATGTCGAACGGGTGACGCGCTATCTCGATGGCGAGCGCGTCGATCGCGGCCTCGACATCGAGCCGTTGCCGGCGTCGGCGCAGGGGGTGGCGTTGATCGCGCGCTCGGCGATGGATCGCTTCGTCGCGCTCCCGCTGGCGGCGGCGCCGGCCACGACGGTTGCAGTCGGCCCGATTCCGGCGTTGACGACGCTCGCGCGCATAGCGGACGACCTCGCCACCTACGCGGTGCTGCTGGCCGACCAGCAGGAAGCCTCGTTGATTTTCGTCACGCAGGCGCGCGACGAACGCTCGATCGTCGCCCACGGCGCGAACTATCCGTTCAAACGCAAGGCGGGCGGGTCGCAGCGCCGCTATCAGGCGCGCGCCGACGAACGGCGCGATCAGTTCGCCCGCGCCGTCGCCGACGGCGTCCGCGAAGCGCTGGATGAAAGCGGCGTCGATGTTCTGGTGATCGCCGGCGACGAAGTCATCACGGCCCCGCTCGACCGGCTGCTGCACCAAACGGTCGCCGATCGGACCATCGGCACGCTGCGCCTGGACATCGCGACGCCGATGTCCCAGATCATCGAAGCCACGCTGCCGATCGACGATGCGGCGGAGCGGGAGCGCGAAGCAGACGCCGTCGCCGCGGTTCACGACGCCGTCGCGAGCGGCGAACTCGGAGCCACCGGCGCTGCCGAAGTGCTGCGCGCGTTGCAAAACGCCCAGGTCGAATCGCTGGTCATGGTCGATGATTTCACGGCGCCGGGCTGGGCCGACTATGCCGCCGGGATCGCCGGCGTCGGCGCCATTCCTGTTGACCATCCGGCCGGCGGCGACCGAAGCCAGATGACGCCAATTCCGATCGAAGACGAAATCATCCGGCGGGCCATCGCGACCGGCGCCAGGATCGAGATCGTCCAGTCGAGCGAGCCGGCGCCCGACGCGGCGACCGGCGTGCCCAAAGCCGATGAACCGCTGCCGCGGACGGACGCGGCACGGCGGCTGGACGCGATGGGCGGCGTCGCCGCGCTGCTCCGCTTCCGCACGGCGCCGCCGGCCTAACACCGAACGGAAGCCGACCGCCGACCGGAGCGGGAAACCGCGGCGACCCCGTGTTCCTACGTCCTGCCGCCCCTCGTGGCCGCGATCCATTGCGGCGCGAAGCCGACGGCGTGGAGGAGCGATTCGACCTCGCGGTCCGTCGCGTCGTCAGTGAGTTCGACCACGAGCCCGGCGTCGCCATGGTCGCGCACAACCAGCCCAAGCGGCGCCAGCGCGTCGAAGACCGCCGCCCGCTCCGCGTCGTCGTCCGGAACCACGATCAGCGCCCGGCGCAAGCGCACCCGCCGATATCCCCGCGCCCAGGCCGCGATCCGATCTTCCAGGCCGTCCGGCAAGGCGCCGCCCGCTTGCCGCCGCAAGAAGGCGACGACCTGGTCGGAGTCGAAACCGGCGGCCAGGGCGCGGGCGAGCGACGCCGCCGAGAGGCGATAACGGCAGACCCGCTCGAACGCGATCGGATCGGCGAAGGTGAGCAGCGCCCAGACTCGGACCGGCGACGGCGTCGCCAGCGCGATCTCGCCGTCGGCCGCGATCGTGAGCGGCGCGCCCTGTCGCGTCCCGCCAGCATCGTCCGGCGCCGGCGTTTCGGTCGGTGGCCGCCGCACGACCGCGCTTTTGCCCGGCACGATGCCCGTTTCGACGACGCCGAACCAGCGCAACGCCCCCGCCAG
>JAICJJ010000068.1 GCA_025928535.1 Thermomicrobiales bacterium | reverse complement strand
AGAGATTGGCGTCTTTGGGGTAGCCGACGCCGGCGACCGCGACGTCCACCTGGGCGGGGATCGGCGTCGTGTAGAGGCGCTCGGCGAGGGCGGCGAGTCGGTCGTGGACGACGTTCGGCGGGCCGTAGGCGATGGCCACGGGCTCGCCGCGATCGTCGAGGACGGCGTTGCCGACGAACGCGAGGCCGGCGGCGGCGCCGACGCGGCGGACCGCTTCCTGAAAGGGGTTGCCGTCGATGCGGGCGAGGCGCGTGCCGGGGAGATCGAGCATCGCCGGTCCGTGCGTGTAGCCGATCGTCGTTTCGTCGCCACAGCCGATCGTCGCCGTCTTGGCACCGCCGCTGTAGCCGGCGTATTGATGCGGTTCGACCACGCCGGTGGCGAGCGCCAGTTCGGCTTCGACCAGCGCCCGATTGATCCGAAAGGGAATGCCGCCGGGGCCGTCCATCACCGCGACGAGGGACGCGTCGTCGCTTCCATCGTGGTCGACGACGCGATAGCGATCGACTATGGCGTCGCCGAGTTTGGCCCGTTTTTCGGCGACGGTGCTGGCGCGATGGGCGCCGACGGCGATGAGAAACGTGATGCCCTCGTCGGGCACGCCGGCGGCGCGCAATTCGGCGAGCATCGGCGGGGCGAGGAGATGGTCGGGGCAGGCGCGGGTCGCGTCCGTGACGGCGATGCAGACCGTCCGCGCCCCGCGGGCCAGATCGCGCAAGCGCGGTCCCGCGACGGGAGCGGCGACGGCGTCGCGCGCGGCCGCCTCCGGATCGGGCAGGGGCGGCACATCGTTGCTTGCGACCGTGACGCCGGTCATGCCGGCAGGCAGGCGAAATTCGATGGACCCGTGTCCGAAGGGAACGGTGAACGATCGATCGGCGGCCGATAGCGCCATGGCGCTTCCTTCACGTGGGGCGCGGCGCGCGGACTTTGCGCCAAGCGACGCCCGGACATGACAGACGGGTCCGTATACTATCACCCGGTTCGGCGCGGCTTGTGGCCGCAATGGGCGCCGGGGCGCAATGGCGCTGGACGGCGCGTCGTCAGGGGAGCGAGATCGATGTCGGTGCGAACGAGCCAGGCCGCGCGGCCGAAGGTGACGGTGGTCGGGGCGGGCATGGTCGGGGGCGCGGTGGCGACCTACCTGGCGCTGCGCGACTACGCCGACATCGTGCTCGTCGATATCGTCGAAGGGCTGCCGCAAGGCAAGGCGCTCGATCTGATGCAGGCCGGACCGGTGCTCGGCTTCGACACGCACATCGCCGGCTCGAACGGCTACGAGGAGACGGCTGGCTCGGACGTCGTGGTGATCACCTCGGGCATTGCCCGCAAGCCGGGGATGAGCCGGGACGATCTTCTACGGACCAACATGGGCATCGTCCGCTCGGTGGCGCAGCAGGTGGTGCGGGAATCGCCCGAGGCGATTCTGATCGTGGTGTCCAATCCGCTCGATGCGATGTGCCACGTCGCTCTGCAGGCGTCGGGGCTGCCGCGGGAACGGGTGATCGGGATGGCCGGCGTACTCGATTCGGCCCGGTTCCGGACCTTCATCGCGCTGGAAATGGGCGTCTCGGTCGAAGACGTGACGGCGTTCGTGCTCGGCGGGCATGGCGACACGATGGTGCCATTGGCCCGGTTTTCGACCGTGGCCGGCGTGCCGCTGCCGGAATTGCTGCCGGCCGACCGGATCGAAGCGCTGGAAAAGCGGACGGCGAGCGGCGGCGCGGAAATCGTCGGCTTGCTCAAATCGGGCAGCGCCTATCAGGCGCCGGGCGCCTCGGTGGTGGCGATGGTCGACGCGATCTTGCTCGACAAGAATCGCGTCCTGCCGTGCAGCGTCTATCTGCAAGGCGAATACGGCATTCAGGGGCTCTATGTCGGCGTGCCGGTGAAACTCGGCCGCGCGGGGCTGGAGCAGATTCTCGAACTCGAATTGCGCGACGATGAGCGCGCAGCGTTGCATCAGTCGGCCGACGCCGTTCGCGATCTGGTCGAGGCGATGCGCCGGATCGACGCGGACGGCGCGAAGTCGTCATGACGCGGCGCGAGGCGGGTTGAGATGCCGGAGCCGGCGACGCCGCTCTCCGAGCGGCCGGGGGGAGCGGTCGAACGCATGCTCGGTGTTGATGAGGCGCTGGCGCGGATGCTCGGCGCGTTTGCCCCGTTGCCGCCGGTCGAGACGCCGATCCTCGACGCGCTTGGCATGACGCTCGCCGAAGATGTGCGGGCGGACGAACCGATCCCGCCGTTTCGCAATTCGGCGATGGATGGGTATGCCGTTCGCGCCATCGACACCCGCGACGCCACTTTCGCCGCCGGCGTGCGGCTGCGCGTCGTCGGCATGGCGGCGGCTGGCGGCGCTCCGGGGGGCCGGGTTAACGAGCGCACGGCGATCCGGATCATGACCGGGGCGCCCCTGCCGGATGGCGCCGACGCAGTGGTGCGGTTTGAAGAGACGGACGACGGGCGCGGCGCGACCGACGACGCCGTGTCGATCTTTCACCCGGCGGCGGCGGGCGACAACGTCCGCGACGCCGGCGAAGACGTGCCGGCCGGGTCGGTCGTGCTCGCCGCCGGGCGACGGCTTCGCGCCGCCGACATCGGCTTGCTGGCGTCGGTCAACCGGCGCGCGGTCCGCGTTCGGCCGCGGCCGATTGTGGCGATCTTGTCGACCGGCAACGAAGTGGTCGAACCGGGCGAGCCGTTGCGAATCGGGCAAATCCGGAACAGCAATTCGTACACGCTGGCGGCGATGGCGCGGGAGTGGGGCGCGGCGGCGCGCCTCCTCGGCATCGCGGTCGATCGGGCCGATGCGCTGACGGAGCGACTGGCGGACGCGAGCGACGCCGATCTGATCGTGACGTCGGGTGGGGTTTCCGTCGGCGATTTCGATCTGGTCAAAGATGTCTTGCGGCAACATGGCGAAGTTGGCATCTGGCAAGTTCGGATGAAGCCGGGCAAGCCGCTGGCGTTCGGCGCGATCGGCGGCAAACCGCTGCTCGGCTTGCCGGGAAATCCGGTCGCGGCGGCGGTCAGTTTTCTCATCTTCGGCCGTCCGGCTGTCGCGCGAATGATGGATCAGCCCAATTCTTTGCCATGTCTGATGGCGACGATCGTCGAGCCGATCGACAACCGCGGCATGCGGCGGCACTACGTGCGGGTCCGGCTCGAGGAGCGAGTGGGGGATGTCCCGATCGCCCGACCGGTCGCCGGACAAGGGGCCGGCGTCTTGAGCGGGCTGGCGAACGCCGACGCCTTGCTGATCGTTCCAGAGGAGATCGAGCGGGCCGAGCCGGGCATGCGCTTCGCGGCGATTCCGCTGCGCGCTCCATGGGACGCCACATAACCATCCCGCCCACCCACCCGTCATCGGCGCGGGGCGAGCGGGTAGACTCGTTTCGCGAGCACGCCATCGCGCCGCACGTGGCCGCGGGACCAGACAGGGATGCCGATGGAAAAAACGAGCGGAGGGGTCTTCGCCCTCAAACATCTGATGACGATCGTGCGCGAGGTCAGCCTGGACGATCTGCGCGACGATGCCACGACGCCGCCGCGTGTCCTGATCCTGGCGCCGTATCCGGCCGCGGGAAGCGAACTCGGCCAGGCGTTGACCGGACCGGGCGGCGAAGGCGCGTTTTCCGTCCGCGATCCCGACGCGCATCTCGGCGACGCCGGTCAGTTTGATGTCGTGGTCGTCTACGACCCGGAGCGCACCGGCGCGGCGGCACGGACGGAAGACCATTTGCGGCTCGACGCCATCATGACGCCGGTCGTCAAGTATTCGGGCATCGGTCCGAGCGACGAACTGGCGATCGAGCATCTTCGCAGCGCGATCCTGAAACAGGTTCCGACCCGGGCGCCGGCGTTCGGCCGCGCGTTGCCCGTCTTTCGGCCGGCGGCTACGAAATCGGTAATCGACGACACGAGCGTCGCCAACGCCCAATTCGCGCTGGTGTCGAACATCCCCTCGATCGTGCCGATCGTCGGGTCGCTGGCGTCGGCCGGGGCCGATCTGATCGTCCTGACGAAAAATCAGGTGATGATGATCTTCAAACTGGCGGCGATCAATGGCCGGGACCTGCATGACCAGATTCGGTTGCTGGAAGAGATCGCGCCCGTGGTCGGGGCCGGCTTCGTCTGGCGGACGGCGGCGCGGGAGTTGACGTCGTTTCTGCCGTTCGCCGCCGGCACCATTCCGAAGGTGGCGATCGCCTACATCGGCACCTACACGATTGGGCGCGCGGCCGATGTCTACTACCGGACCAACCGCAAGCCGACCCGGCAGCAACTCGAACAATTTCGCCGGCAAGCGTCCGAGACGTTGCGTCGACTGCCGCTGCCGAAACCGGGACGCAAGAGCGACGGATCGTAGTAGGCGACGTCAGTCAGCCCAGGCACGGGAGCGGGTGACGGCTCGCCGCCAGCGCGCGTGCCGCACCTCGCGCTCGTCCTGAGAAATCGCCGGCTCGAAGACGCGATCGACCTGCCAATGGGCGGCGATGTCCGCTTCGGACCGCCAGACGCCGACGGAGAGTCCGGCGAGATAGGCCGCGCCGAGCGCGGTCGTTTCGACGTTGCGCGGCCGGATGACGGGAACGCCGAGCAGATCGGCTTGAATTTGCAGCAGCAGGTCGTCGCGCGCCGCGCCGCCGTCGACGCGCAGTTCGGTCACTGGAAAGCCGGAATCGGCGATCATCGCGTCGAGAACGTCGCGCGTCTGATGGGCGATCGCTTCCAGGGTAGCGCGGGCGATATGCGCCGCGGTCGTGCCGCGGGTGATGCCGAAGATGGCGCCGCGCGCGTGCGGGTCCCAATCGGGCGCGCCGAGGCCGGTCAACGCCGGAACGAAAACGACGCCGGCCGAGTCGGGAACCGACGTCGCCAGTGGTTCGACCGCCGCCGCTTCGGCGATGACGCCGAGCCCATCGCGCAGCCATTGGACGGCGGCGCCGGTGACGAAGATCGCGCCTTCAAGGGCATAGTTCGTTTGTTCCCGGATTCGCCAGGCGGGGGTCGCCAGCAACTGATGACGGGAAACGGGCGGGGCGTCGCCGACGTTCATCAGCAAGAACGAGCCGGTGCCATAGGTGTTCTTGGCTTGCCCGGGCTCAAAACAGGCCTGGCCGAACAGGGCGGCTTGCTGATCGCCGGCGGCGGCGCAAATCGGAATCGCGGCGCCGACGAGCGCCGTATCGGTTTCGGCGATGAAGCCGGACGTCGGCACGATCTCGGGCAAGATGGCGCGTGGAATCCCGAGATCCGCCAGGAGCGGCTCGGACCAGGTCAGCGACGCCAGGTCGAACAACATGGTGCGCGATGCGTTCGTCACGTCGGTCACGTGACGCCGGCCGCCGGTCAGGTTCCAGATCAGCCAGGAATCGACCGTGCCGAACAGCAGGTCGCCGGCCTCCGCGCGTCGCCGCAATGCCGGCTCGGCTTCGAACAGCCAGGCGATCTTGGTCGCCGAAAAATAGGCGTCGGGAACGAGGCCGGTGATGCGTCGATACGCGTCGGTCAGGCCGCGGGCGGCGATCGCATCGACCACGCCGGCGGATTGCCGGCTTTGCCAGACGATGGCCGGCGCGACCGGGCGGCCCGTCGCCCGCTCCCACAGAATCGTCGTTTCCCGCTGGTTCGCGATGCCGATGGCGGCGAAGGATTCCGGATCGCCGGCGTCGGCGATGACGCGCCGAGCCGTCTCCAGGGTCGAGCGCCAGATCTCGTCCGCATCCTGGTTGACCCAGCCGGGACGTGGATAGTCAAGACGGACCGGAATTTGGGCCACGCCGCGCGCGTTCGCGTCCCGATCGAAGCAAATGGCGCGGCTCGAGGTCGTTCCCTGATCGATCGCCAGCACGAATGGCGGAGCCGCGGTCATTCTGGATTTCCGCTCCGAGTCGGCGGCTACATGCCGAAATTGGTCATCCGCGCCTGCAGGTCCGGCAGGTCGATCCCGAGCAGGGCGGCGGCGGCGATGCAGTCGCCTTCGGTCTGGGCGATCGCTTCGGTCAGCGCCTGGCGTTCGACGTCGACGAGGAGTTCGGTCAGGTTGGCGCCTTTGCGCAGCCGCTGCCCAACGTCGATGAAGCGGCGATTGTCGGCGCCAGACAGATCGACATGTTCTTCGGTGATGACGCCGCCTTGGGAAAGGACCGTGGCGCGCTCGATCACGTTTTCCAGTTGCCGGACGTTGCCGGGCCACTCATGGTCCATCAACAGGCGGATCGCGCCCTGACTGATGCGGGCGGGACCGGCGCCTGCGGCATAGCGGTGCTTGTCGAGAAAATGCTCGACCAGCAGCGGAATGTCGTCGGCGCGATCGCGCAGCGGCGGCAGATAGATCGCGATGACGTTCAGGCGGTAGAAGAGGTCTTCGCGAAAGCGGCTCGCTTCGATCTCTTGCGGCAGAATCTTGTTGGTCGCCGAGATGACGCGCACGTCGACCTTGATCGGGATCGAGCCGCCGACGCGCTCGAATTCCCGTTCCTGCAACACGCGCAGCAACTTTTTCTGGGTGGCCAGCGACATCTCGCCGACTTCGTCGAGAAAGATGGTGCCTTTGTTGGCCATTTCGAAGCGTCCCTTGCGGAGGTTTACCGCTCCGGTGAAGGCGCCTTTTTCGTGGCCGAACAATTCGCTTTCGAGCAGCGTTTCCGGCAAGGCGGCGCAGTTGACTTTCACCAGCGGCCCGCCGCGGTAGGACGAACTGCGATGGAGGACGGTGGCGACGAGTTCCTTGCCGGTGCCGGTTTCGCCGCTGATGAGGACCGTCGCGTCCGAGCGGGCGACGCGGCCAACCGTCTTGTAGACCTCCTGCATCGCCGCGCTGTTCCCGATGATGATTTCGTTCGGATCACGCTGGCCGAGGCGCGTCGACAACTCCTGGACCTGTTCGTCGAGCGCCTTGCGTTCGAAAAAGCGCTGGATGGTGACGAGCACTTCGTCCTGGTTGAACGGCTTCGTGATGTAGTCGTAGGCGCCGAGTTGCATTGCTTCGATGGCGACGTTGGACGTGGCGAACGCGGTCATGATGATGACCGGCAATTGTCGGCTCGGCTCGCCGGGCCGGCCGGCGTCGCGCAACACGTCCAGCCCGGTCTTGTCGGGCATGACGACGTCCATGAGGACGAGATCGGGATGGCCGCCGTCGCGGTCGCCGAGCGCTTTCAGCACCCCGGCGCCATTGACCGCTTCATCGACATCGTATCCTTCGTCTTCGAGAAACTCCCGAAGGATCGAACGGATGCCGGCATCGTCGTCGGCCACGAGGACGCGTTGCATACTGCGGGAACCCTCTCCACCGGAGCGCAAAACTCCCGTACATGATTGATTTCCATCCCGGCCGCGGCAATTAGTATACACAGCGGTCCAAGCCGTCGATCGGGGCGGGGAATGGCCGGCGGCGTCCCGGACAGGAGCGGTGAGTGCAATCGATCGAACGGATCGTATTGGTCGGCTTCAGCGGCTCCGGCAAGAGCGCGGTCGGCCGGAGACTGGCCGAGCGGCTGGGCTGGAGTCTGATCGACACCGACGACCGGCTGGAGCAGGCGTTCGGCCGATCGATTCCCGAAATCTTCGCGATTGACGGCGAAACCGAGTTTCGGCGGGCGGAACGGCGGCTGCTGAACGAGGCGCTGGCGGCGCGGCGGAGCGTCACCGCCTGCGGCGGCGGCGCCGTGGTCGATGACGCGGTCTGGACGGCGGATGGCCTGCTCGGCCCGGGAACGCTCGTCGTCGCGCTCGACGCGGCGCCGGAGACGAGTCTGCAACGACTGCGCGCCCAGCAAGAACGGGAAGGGGCGGCGACCGAACGGCCGCTGCTGGCGGCGGCCGATCCGCTGGCGCGCATCCGGTCCCTGAAGGCGGGCCGACAGTCGATGTACGACCGGGCGCATCTGACCCTGATCGTCGACGATGCGGCGCCCGATCACATCGCAAATGAAATCGCCGCGCTGCCGGGGGTGGCCGAGCCAGACCTGGCGCCCGACATCGAACTTCGCGCTCCGTCCGGTTCGTCGGCGATCATGGTTCGGCCGGGCGTTCGATCGTCCGTCGCGGCCCTGATCGGCCGGCGGTGGCCGAACGCGCGCCGGGCTTGGATCGTCTCCGACGATCATGTCGCGCCGCTGCATGGCCCGGGCCTGGTCGAGTCTCTTCGTCGCGCTGGCTTCGCGGCCGAAATTTGCGGGGCACCGGCGGGCGAAGGGAGCAAAAGCCTCGGCGGCCTCAGCCAGCTCTACGATTGGATGCTGGACGGGGGAGCGGAGCGAAGCGATGTCGTGGTGGCGCTCGGGGGCGGGATGGTCGGCGATCTTGCCGGCTTCGCGGCGGCGACCTGCCTGCGCGGCGTCGGTCTCGCCCAGGTTCCGACGAGCCTGCTGGCGATGGTCGACAGCAGCGTCGGCGGCAAGACCGGCATCAATCACCGCGCGGGCAAGAATTTGATCGGCGCGTTTTATCAACCGCCGGTCGTGGCGATCGATCCCGATTTTCTAGGCACCTTGCCGCCCCGGGAATTGACCAGCGGCTGGGCGGAAATCGTCAAACACGCCGTCATCCAGCCATCGACCCCTGGCGGCGGCCGCGCGGATCTGCTCCGCTTTCTCGAACGCAACGTCGGCGGTTTGCGGGCTCCGACAGAGCCCGCCATCACCTATCTGATCCGGCGAAACGTGGCGTTGAAGGCGGCAGTGGTCGAAGCGGACGAGCGGGAAGCGGGCATTCGCGCTTTCCTGAATTTCGGGCATACGCTCGGCCATGCGATCGAAGCGTCAGGCTACACCTTGCTCCATGGCGAAGCGATCGCGCTCGGGATGCGAGCGGCGACGCGCATCGGCGCCGCGATCGGAACCTGCGACGAGGAAACGGTGCGGCGCATCGACGGTTTGCTCGACGCGTTCAGATTGCCAGACGCGGCTGAGATCGACGAGGAACGAGCGCTCGCCTTGCTCGGCAGCGACAAGAAGCGGGCGGCCGGGCGCGTGCGATGGGTGCTGCCACTGGCGGCCGGCGGCGTGGCGATGCGCGACGACGTGCCGCTGAACGTCGTTCGGGCGGCCCTGCGCGCAGTCACGGCGGGACCGCGCGTTCGACCGTAGGCGCGCGCCGCCGTGCTATTCTCCCCGCGGCGTCCCGGGCCGGGCGCTCGCACGGCCGCGCCGCGGGCCGGGAGAAGTGGTCGAGAGGCGAATGGACGGATCGGCCGAGGTGGGAAGCGTCCCCCGAATCGTCGTCAGCGGATCGATCGCCTTCGATCACATCATGCGCTTTCCCGGTTCCTTCCGGGACTATATCTTGCCCGACAAGGTGCATGTGCTCTCGGTCAGTTTTCTCTTCGATTCGCTCGTGCGGCTGCGCGGCGGCGTGGGCGGGAATGTCGCCTACAACTTGGCGCTGCTTGGCGAGCGGCCGGCGCTGGTCGGGGCCGGCGGGTCCGATTTCGCCGACTATCGGGCGGCGTTCGAGCGGATCGGCGTCGACATGCGGCTGGT
>JAICJJ010000388.1 GCA_025928535.1 Thermomicrobiales bacterium | reverse complement strand
TGACGGCGGCGCTGGTCGGCTCGGAAGGGATGCTCGGCATCGTCACCAAGGCGCTCGTCCGCCTGACGCCCAATCCGGAAGCGACGCTGGTGCAACTGGCCGCCTTTCCCGACATCGAATCGGCGTCCCAAGCCACCTCACGCATCATCGCCGCCGGCATCGTTCCCGCTGCGCTGGAGATGATGGACAACCTCACGATCCAGGCGGTCGAGCCGGCCTATCACGCCGGCTATCCGATGGACGCCGGCGCGGTCTTGCTGATCGAAACCGACGGGCTGAGCGAAGACGTCGCCGCCACCGGCGACGAAGTGGCCGAAATCTGCCGGGAAGCCGGCGCGACCGAAATTCGCTCGGCCACGGAGCGCTCGGAGCGCGACCTGCTCTGGAAAGGGCGGAAGATGGCGCTGGCGGCGATGGGTCGCCTCTCGCCGAACTACTACCTGCACGACACCGTCGTGCCACGCTCGAAATTGCCGGCGACACTGGCGCGGGTCGGCGAAATTTCGGACGACTTCGCCCTCCCGATCGCCAACGTCTTTCACGCCGGCGACGGCAATTTGCACCCCCTGATGCTTTTCGACCGGCGCAAGCCGGGCGATGTCGAGCGGGTGCTGGAAGCGAGCAAGGAGATCATCGCCTATTGCGTCGATGTCGGCGGCGCGCTCTCCGGCGAGCATGGCATCGGCACCGAAAAACGGGGCTACATGACGCTGGTCTACACCGGCGACGACCTTGCGGCGATGGCCGGCTTGAAAAACGCCTTCGATCCCCTCACCCGCTTCAACCCCGAGAAGGTCTTTCCCAAGGGCTACATGTGCGGCGAGGTGCGCGCCTTGCGGGCGCAAGCGATGGCGCAAAAGTTGGGCATCTATGCCCTCTGACATCGAGCGCGGACTCTCGCCGACACCGCCCCGGGTCGAGCCTTGGACCATCGACGGCGTGGCCCCCGCCGCATTTGCGACGCCGACGACCGCTGAGGAAACAGCCGAACTCCTCCGGGACGCGGCAGAGGCGGGACGCGCCGTCGCGCCGGTCGGCGGCGCGACGGCGCTCGCGCTTGG
Source organism: Thermomicrobiales bacterium (assembly GCA_025928535.1). Taxonomy (GTDB): domain Bacteria; phylum Chloroflexota; class Chloroflexia; order Thermomicrobiales; family UBA6265; genus JAICJJ01. The sequence continues at coordinate 2,674 of JAICJJ010000388.1, read as the reverse complement.
CAATCCGCCGGAGCGCGTCGACCTCGCCCTTTCGACGACTGGACTCGCCGGGATCATCGACTACGAGCCGACAGACCTCGTGCTGTCGGTCGGCGCAGGGTCGCGTCTCGCCGACGTCCAGGCCGTGCTCGGGGAACATGGGCAGACGCTGCCGATCGATCCGGCCGGCGCGGAGGAAGCAACGATCGGCGGTCTGATCGCGGCGGGGCTGAGGGGTCCGCGCCGCACGAGCGCCGGTTCCCTGCGCGATCTGCTCATTGGCATTGCGGCGGCCCATCCGTCCGGAACGGTCACGCGCGCCGGCGGCATGGTCGTCAAGAACGTCTCCGGCTACGATCTGGCGCGCGTCTATCACGGAGCGCTCGGCACGCTCGGCGTCATCGTCTCGGCCAACTTCAAGGTGCTGCCGGTCGCCCGCTTCGAAACGACCCTCGTCGCTCCTACGCCCACGCTCGAAGAAGGGATCGAAGCGGCGCGCCGGGTGCGGGCCAGTCGCATCCAGCCGGCGTCGCTCGAAGTCGCGCTCCTCGACCAGGGACCGATTGTCGCCGTGCGCCTGGAAGGACGCGAGGCGATTGTTCGCGCGCTGGCGGCGGAGACCGCAGCGCTGTTGGCCACGGACGCCATGCGGCTGGCCGGCGCCGGCAGCCAATCCTGGTGGCGAGCCTACGTCGAACCGCAGCGGCTCGACCACGCCGGCGACGACGTCATCGTCCGCTGTGGCGGCCGACCGCGCGACATCGGAACGCTTGCGTGCGGGATTTCCGCCGCGATGGAGCGGCTGGGCGTCGCGGTTCCGTATCTGGCTGCCTCGCCCGCGCTCGGCGGCATCGTCACGCGTTTGCGGTTCGACGACGGGTCGCCCGACAAATTGTCCGAAGCGCACGACGTCATCCTCGCGGTGGCCGACCATGCGACGATCCTCGCCGCGCCGCCGGCCTGGAAACGCGGACTCGACGTCTGGGGCAGGGAACCGGCCGGTTTCGACGTAATGCAGGCGTTGAAAGCGCAATTCGACCCGCGGCGGGTCCTCAATCCGGGCCGCTTCGCCGGCTTCATCTAGCAGCACGCATTCCGCGTTCGCCATCGACCGGCGGACGCGGACATGGGAGTTCGATTCGATGGCGATTGCGGCGGAACCAGACGCGGATTTGCTGCGGCTCGGCGGCTTTTCCGGCCACGACGTGCCGGAAGACGATCTTCTGCGCGCCTGCGTCCATTGCGGCATGTGTCTGCCGTCTTGCCCGACCTACCGACTGACCGGGCAGGAAATGTCGTCGCCGCGCGGCCGGCTCTGGCTGATGCGGGCCGTCGCCGACGACCGCCTCGACCTGCTCGATCCGCTGTTCGACGAGCAGATGTATCAATGCCTCAATTGCCGCGCCTGCGAAGCGGTCTGTCCGTCGGGCGTCCGCTACGGACCGCTCGTCGAAGCCTCCCGCGCGCAACTGGAGCAGCACCGGCCGCCGCGTTCACTGCCCGCCCGCGTGCTGCGCTCCGCGCTGATGGGCTGGCTCTTCGCCGACGCGCCGCATTTTCGCCTCGCGATCGGCGCGACCCGTTTCTACCAACGCAGCGGACTGCAGAAACTGGCCCGCGCGACCGGCATGCTGAAGTTGCTGCGCATGGACGAGATGGAAGCGATGCTGCCGCCGATTTCGCGGAAGTCGCTGATCCCCGGCGACGAACGCTGGCCCGCGGATCGAACCGACGGAACGGTTCGCCAGGCGCATCTCTTCAACGGCTGCATCATGGGAACCGTTTTCGCCAACGTGAATCGCGCCGCCGCCCGCGTCGTCGCCCGCAACGGCGCCGACATCGACGTGCCGGTCGGTCAGCAATGCTGCGGCGCCTTGCAGGTGCACGCCGGGATGATGGACGACGCGCGGATGCTGGCCCAGCGCAACATCGACGCCTTCGAGCGCTTCGGCGACGACCCGATCATCGTTACCGCCGCCGGCTGCGGAGCGGCGCTGAAAGAATATGGCCACCTGCTGAAAGACGATCCGGCTTACGCCGCGCGCGCGGCGCGCTTCAGCGCTCGTGTCCGCGACGTCAATGAATACCTCGCTGAACGCGACCTCGTGCCGCCGCCCGTCGCGGTCCGCAAAACTGTCACCTACCAGGAGCCGTGCCACCTCGCCCACGCCCAACGGATCACCGCTCAGCCGCGGAAATTGCTCAAGTCGATCCGCGGCCTGCAACTCGTCGAGATGAAGGAATCGTCGCTTTGCTGCGGCAGCGCCGGCATCTACAACCTGATCCGCAAGGAAATGGCGGACGAATTAGGCGACCGGAAAGCGCGGCATGTGCTCGAAACGTCTGCGGTCGAAGTGATCACCGCCAATCCCGGCTGCGCGATGCAGTTGCGCGCCTCGCTCCAGCGCAACGGCGGCCGCGCCCGCGTCCGCTATCTGGTCGAACTGCTCGACGAAGCCTACGGCGGCGCGCGAACCAAGCGTTCGATCGTTGGCCGCGCCGCCAGAGCGGCGAAGTCGACCCTGCCAGGCGGCTGAGGTCGGGTGGGCGTCAACGAGGTGCATCGCACGCACACTCGAACAAGGCCGGGCGCCGTTCCCGCCCTTGGTAGGGGCGCTGCTTGCTGCGCCCATCGGCCGCAGGCCGATAACCGGAACGGCGCAAACGGTTGTGGCCCTGCGGGCCACGGGCGCGG
>JAICJJ010000148.1 GCA_025928535.1 Thermomicrobiales bacterium | reverse complement strand
CCCTCTCCCATTGCGATGGGCGAGGGGAGACGATGCGTTCCCCCTCGCCTGCCGCAGCGGGAGAGGGGGTGGGGGTGAGGGCGGCTCTTACGAACTCGGCGTGGCGGCCGCGCCGCCGGTGAACTGGTCGAGGATTTGCTGCGCGTTGTCTTTCGTCACTTCCTCCGATTTCAGAATGATCTCCTTCGGCGGAACCTCTCCTTTTTCGAGGATGCCGACCGCCGTGTCGATCGCCTGGACGCCGCCCGTCGGGTAGACGTGGGTGACGTTGATGCGGCCGTCGAGGACGGAGCGGATGCCGCCGTCCGGCGTCGGCAAGCCGTCGACGCCGACGATTTCGCCGCGACGCAGCGTGAACGAGATGTCTTGCAGATCGCGACCGCCGTGCCGCTCGTCTGGCAGGAGATGCAGATGCTCGACGCGGAGCGCCTCATCCCCCACCTCGGCGTCTTCCTTCGGGTAGAGATCGCTCAGGCTGCGGCCGACCATCATCCGGATCAACGTGGCCGCGTCGGTTTCCGCGATCGGCAGCGAGCCGACGCATTCGCCGTCGCGCAGCACGGTGACGCGATCGGCGATGCGGAAGACTTCGTCGAACTTGTTCGAGATGTAGATCATGGTGACGCCGTCGGCTTTCAGCCCGGCGACCACCGCGAAGAGGCGGTCGATCTCCATCTGGCTCAGGGCCGACGTCGGCTCGTCCAGGATGAGGAGCCGGGCGTCGAGCGAAAGCGCCCTGGCGACTTCGACGAGTTGCAATTCGCCGACCCGCAGCCATTTGACCGGGCGATCGGGCGGAATGGCGAGATTGAGCCGAGCGAGCAGCGCGCTCGCGTCGCGGTTCATCCGCTCGGCGTCGAGCAGTCCGGTCGCGGTGCGGGGCTCGCGTCCGAGAAAGATGTTTTCGGCGACGGTCAACTCGGGGATGAGATTGAGTTCCTGATAGATGATGGCGATGCCCCGCCGCTGGGCGTCGCGCGGCGACGACAAGGCCAGCGGCGCGCCGTCGAAGACGACCTGGCCGTCGTAGTCGGGATAGACGCCGCTGAGGATTGTCATCAGGGTCGACTTGCCGGCGCCGTTTTCGCCGACAAGGGCGTGAATTTCGCCCCGCGCGACGACGAACGAGACATCGTGCAGGGCGCGGACGCCCGGAAATCGCTCGCCGACTTGCCGGATGTCGAGGATCGGCGCGTCGTCCACCGTGGCCCTCGGACGTTGCCTGCTGGAATCGATTTCTCGTATCTATTACGCCGCGCCTGGGCCGTCAACAAGAGCCAAGCGTCACACATGCCCGTAATGCGTCGCTCAATAGCACGGAGACGAAATCGTTTTCTGGACTCCTTCCGTGACTCGAAATTGTCGCGGGTCGACTATGGCACGCGACTCGCCCAGATCGAATCGGGGTAACGCGCGAGGAGTTGCGCCCAGACCTCGTCGCGCCCGGCATGATCGTGGTCACCCGCGAAATAGCGGGCGATTCCGAGCAGGAAGAGCAATTCGGGGTGGAGCGGCCCGTCCGGCCGACGGGCAAGCGCCGCTTCCAGCAGACGCGCGGCGGTCGGCGCGCCGCCGGCCTGCTTCAAGCGGGCGTGCGCTTCGCCGAGGTCGAGCGTGTCGAGAAACTCGGCCGGCGGCAAGGCGTTGACGCTGCGGCCGTGGATGACGCCGCGCCAATCGAGCACGAACACGGTCGGCAGCCAGAGGACGTTCAATTCGCGCACGCGGGCGTCGGTGTGCCAGAGCCGCAGCGGCACGAAGCGCGCGCTGACGGCGGCGCTGACGGCGAGGTCTGGATACGTCACGGCATCCAGTTGTTCGCAGCCGATTCAGTGGTCCTTTTCGACGTCGATCAGCACCGGCTTGCGCTCGCGTCGGGCACGGACGAACGCGGCGTCCCAGTCGCGCTCCCAGACGATGGCTTCCGCGATTTCCTCATCTGGCATCGGTTAGGTCTCCATGGCTGGGTTCCCAGGCAGCAACGACATGGTACACGTCGGAGGACCGCGTTTCGCGTCGTGCGATCGCGTTCCAATGTCGTTCTAATCTGCGCTCATAAGCATCTGATATTCGGATGTAGCGTTCGCGCGAAGGAGATGGTTGGCGGCATGGAACGTCGGCATCGAGGCCCGCAGAACGATCTGACGATTCGGCCGCTGCGCGAAGATGACCTCGACGCGGCCGACGCGACCATGCGGCGGGCGTTCGGCACGCTCTTCGGCATGCCCGACCCTACCGCCTTCATGGGCGATGCCGAGTGCGTGCGGACGCGCTGGCGGGCCGATCCGGCAAGCGCGTTTGCCGCCGAGCGCGACGGGATGCTCGTTGGGTCCGCCTTCGCGAGCCATTGGGGGACGCGTCGGCGTCGTCGGGCCGCTGACCGTGGCGCCGGAGTATTGGGGGCGCGGCGTCGCTAGCCGGCTCATGCAGCCGCTGCTCGGCCGCTTCGACGACTGGGAGGTTTCCCACGCCGGCTTGTTCACCATCGCCAACAGCCCGCAACACCTCCATCTCTACGAAAAATACGATTTCTGGCCTGGCTTCCTCACGGCGCTGCTGGGAAAACCGGTCGGCGCGGCCCGGCCGCCATCAGGCTGGTTGCGTTTTTCAACATTGACCGAGGGCCAGCAAGCCGAATGCCTGGCGACGTGCCGCGCCTTGACCGACAGCCTCTATTCCGGACTGGACCTGCGCGGCGAAATCGACGCCGTCGCTTCGCAGGGATTGGGCGAAACCGTGCTCGTGGCGGACGACGCCGGCTTGACCGGGTTCGCGGTTTGCCACTGCGGCGCCGGCTCGGAAGCAGGGAGCGGCGAGTGCTACGTCAAATTCGGGGCGGCTCCCGGCCCGGGCGCCGAGCAGCGGTTCGGGCGGCTCCTCGACGCCTGCGAAGCGCTGGCGGCGGAAGCCGGCCTGCCGCGTCTGACAGCCGGGATCAACACCGGACGCCACGCCGCCTACCGGCAAATGCTGTCGCGCGGCTTCGGCGTCGATTTCGTCGGCGTCGCCATGCATCGCCGCAACGCGGCCGCCTACAACCGACCCGACGCGTACATCATCGATGACTGGCGCTGATCGCAGACTGAGTTCCCTCACCCCCTCACCCCTCGCCCATCGCAATGGGAGAGGGGTGAGGGAACGCTCTCGTCTTCGGACGCACAGAGCGTGAAGGGTATACTCCTGCCCGAACGTCTGGATCGAAATGATGTCGGACCGGGGGAAGACGGCCGGCCGCGCGGAGCGGACTTTGCCGACGATTGGGGGCGACGATGGGCGACAGGCGCGTTCTGGAGCAGCGGTATCAGAATTTGCGCGAGGCGATGCGAACCGAGAGCATCAGCCGGCGAACGTTCATGCAGGTCGCGGGCGCGGCGGCGCTCGCCGCTGGCCTTAGCCACAATGCGGCCGTCGCCGCGCCAACTCCCGGCGTCGTGCGCCGGGTCGTCGGCCGTCAGGCGAGCGCCAATACCCTCGTCTACGGCAGCGGCCAGGACATCTCCAATCTCGACCCGCATACCGGCCACGACTATTCGATCACCTGGGGCCAGCGGGCCGTCTACGACAGCATCCTCCGCTACGAAGGCAACCCGTCGGAATTGAAGCCGTTGCTGGCGACGGAAGTCACAGGCAGCCCGGACGCCAAGGAATGGACGATCAAACTCGCCGACAACGCGACCTTCCATGATGGATCGAAAGTCGATGCTCAGGCCGTCAAGTTCAACTTCGATCGCATGCTGAAGAAGAATCTCGGCGTCGCCTGGATGTTCGCGACGGTGATGGACGAAAACTCCGTCTCCGTCGTCGATCCGACGACGCTGAAGATCGCCCTGCGCGAACCGTTCGGTCCGTTTGAGTCGGTGTTGCCGTGGCTCTTCGTCGCCAATCCGAAGATCGTCCAGGAACACGACGTCAACGGCGATCTGGGCGAAGGATGGCTGAAAGACCACGAAGCGGGCGGCGGCCCGTTCACGATCACCAGTTGGCAGCCGGGCAGCACGTATGAATTCCAGCGCTTCGCGAACTACTGGTTCAAGCCCGACAACGGGATCAAACCGCTCGACAAATTCGTCTGGCAGATCATCCGCGAGTCGTCGACGAAGCGGATCGCGATGGAGACCGGACAGGTTCAGTACGGCGACCGGTTCACGCCGGAAGACATTCAGGCGCTCAAGGGCGAGCCACAATTCGTCGTCAACGACACGCCGTCGCTGACGCCGTTTTCGATCAAGTTGAACAACAAGGTCGGGCCGACGTCCGACATCAACGTGCGCAAGGCGCTGTTGCAGGCGTTCGACTACGACGCCGCGATCGAAGCGGTGTCAGGGCGCGGCGCCATTCTCGAGGGGCCGCTGCCGACGAATCTCACGCCATGGCACAAGAGCGGACTGCCGGTGCTGCGATTCGACATGGACAAGGCCAAGGCGGCGCTGGCGGCGAGCGGCAGCAAAGACGGCTTCGAGATGGAGTACGTCTATGTGACTGGCCTGGCGGAAGAAGAGCAATTTGGGCTGATTCTGCTGCAAAACGCGGCCGACCTCGGGATCACCGTCAAGATGACCCCGCTCGTCTGGCCCGACATGGTCGCGCGCGCCGCGAAAGCGGAAACGGCGCCGGCGGCGATGGCCGTCTACGCCGGCACCGACTATCCCGATCCGGACAACTTCCTCTGGCAGGGGTACTACTCCAAGCAAGCCGGCTTCTGGGCGGCGGCGTCGTGGTATCAAAACCCGGCGCTCGACAAGATGCTCGAAGGCGCCCGCGCCACGACCGATCAGGCCAAGCGGCAAGACTTTTACAACCAGGCCCAGGAAACGCTGGTCAACGACGCCGTCGAAATCTGGGTCTATTCCGAGATCGAAGGTGAAGTCTGGGTCAAGGAACTCGGCAAGCCGTACGACCCGATCATGGGCGGCGATGTCCGCGCGATCGGATACACGGGGGCGTAATACATTCCCTCACCCCCAACCCCTCTCCCATTGCGATGGGCGAGGGGAGCACGATCTCGTCTCCCCTCGCCTGCCGCAGCGGGAGAGGGGTTGGGGGTGAGGGACGTTTTGGATCGTTCGCATGAATCTCGCGCTTTTCACGCTGCGCCGGTTGCTGTTGCTCATTCCGACGTTGCTCGGGGTGTCGTTGCTGACGTTCGCGTTGTCGCGGGTGGTGCCGGGCGATCCGGCGCGGCTGGCGGCCGGGGCGCAGGCGACGCCGGAGATGTACGAGCAGATCCGGCAGGAATTCGGGCTCGACCGACCGCTGCCAGTTCAGTATTGGGACTACGTCACCGGCATCGTCCGGGGCGATTGGGGCAAATCGATCCTTTCGCGGCGGCCGGTGCTGGACGATCTCGGCGCGTACTGGCCGGCGACGCTGGAATTGGTCCTGGCGGCGATGGTGATCGCGACCATGGTCGGCGTGCCGCTGGGCGTCATCTCGGCGGTCAGAGCCGACAAGATGAGCGATCACCTGGCGCGGGTGGTGTCGCTGCTCGGCGTCAGCGTGCCCGCGTTCTGGCTGGCGGTCTTGCTGCAACTCTTTTTCGCGTTGCGCCTCGGCTGGCTGCCGGCGAGCGGCCGGCTCGAGCCGCTGATTGCCGCCCCGCCGCGCCTGACCGGGCTCTACCTCATCGACAGCGCCGTGGCTGGGCAATGGACGACGTTCGGCGCGGCCTTGCGCCAAATCATCTTGCCGGCGGTGACGCTCAGTTTCCCGGCGCTGGCGACGATCGCCCGCTTCACGCGGACCAGCCTGCTGGAAGTGCTCAACCAGGATTACGTGCGGACGGCGCGGGCGAAAGGAGTGGCCGAGCGGCGGGTGGTGACGCGGCACGCGCTTCGCAACGCGCTGATTCCCCTGGTGACGATGATCGGCTTGTCGTTCGGTTGGTCGATGGGCGGTTCGGTGCTGGTCGAAACCGTCTTCGACTGGCCGGGCATCGGGCTCTACGCCACCAAATCGGCGCTGACGCTCGATTTCATGCCGATCATGGGCATCGCGCTCCTCTATGGGTTCGTCTTCAGTCTGATCAACATCGCCGTCGATCTGACGTACGGCATGCTCGACCCGCGCATTCGGCACGTTTGAGGGGCGAGCGATGACCGCGCAGGGATTGCGTCAGGCGACGCCCGCTGGCCGGACCCGATGGTTCCAGATGAGCGACCAGCGGCGGCGAGCGTTCCGCCGCTTCCGGCAGAGCCCGCTGTCGATGGCGGGGCTCGCGATCATCGTCCTGCTCCTCCTGATCGCGCTGGTCGGGCCGGCGTTCGTGCCATATCCGAAAGACGCCACGGGGCGGCTCAATATCCGTCAAAAACTCGATCCGCCGTCGCTCGTCCACCTCTTCGGCACCGATCAGGTCGGGCGCGACGTCTTCACCCGGGTCATCGTCGGGGCGCGCGTTTCGTTGCTGGCCGGCCTCGTCGTGATCGCGCTGGCGTTGACGATCGGCACGCTGCTCGGCGCGATCGCCGGCTATTTCGGCGGACGCACCAGCGAAGCGATCATGCGGGTGACCGACATCTTCCTGACGATTCCCGATCTGATTCTGGCCATGGCGTTCGCGGCGGCGCTCGGCGCGGGGCTGCTGAACGTGATGATCGCGGTCTCCCTCGTCTGGTGGCCCGGCTATTGCCGGCTGACGCGGGCGAACGTGATCGCGCTGCGCGATTCGCAATTCGCCGAAGCGGCGCGCGCGAGCGGGAGCAGCGAATCGCGGATCCTGTTTCGGCACGTCTTGCCGAACGCGATGCCGACCGTGCTGGTGAAAGCGTCGATGGACATTGGCTTCGCAATCCTGACGACGGCGGCGCTCGGCTTCATCGGCCTCGGCACGCAGCCGCCGACGCCCGACTGGGGAGTGATGATCGCCGACGGCCGCAAATACCTGCGCGAGGCGTGGTGGTTTTCGACTTTTCCCGGGCTGGCGATCCTGCTGGCGGTGCTGGCGTTCAACATGCTCGGCGACGGCTTGCGCGATGTGCTCGACCCCCGGT
>JAICJJ010000625.1 GCA_025928535.1 Thermomicrobiales bacterium | reverse complement strand
GTCGATCCGCTGCACCCCGGCGATGAAGAGGACGAGGGCGAAGCCGAAACTGACCCAGGTGCCGACCGCGCCGACCGCCGGCAGCGCCGTCGCCGGATCGCCGAGCCAGGGCCCGGCGAGATGGTCGAGTCCGACGCCGCGCAGGATCAGATTGAGCGGACCGCTTTCGGGGCTGTAGATCCACCGCCAGACGACGCCGACGACGACCATCGACATCACCTGCGGCACGAACAGCCCGGCCCGGAAAAGATTCATCCCCTTGACGTCGCGCCGCGTCAGCAGCGCCGTCAGCACGAGGGCGATCACGATCGGGAAGATCGTGAAAAAGACGATCAGCGTCAGATTGTGGCCGATCGCCATCCGAAACAACTTGTCGTCGAGCAACGCCGCGTAGTTGGCGAGGCCGGACCACTTCGGAGCGCTGAAGCCGTCCCAATCGTAAAAACTGTAGCGGACGGTCTGGACGACCGGCAGGAGCACGAAGAGGGCGTAGATGGCGAACGCGGGCAGCAGGTAGAGATAGGCCGTCCGGGCGCGTTCGCCGGGCCGGCGCACATTCGCGTGCCGGGTTGCCGCTGGGGGCGCCATGCCGCCCTCGCTGGCGGGGTCCGATCGATGGGCCGGCGCCGGTGGCCGATCGTCCGCCGGCGCCGGTCGTGGCGCGTCAGGACGAGGCTTGCTTCGCGATGAACGCGCCGTAATCGTCTTGCAGTTGCTGGACGAAATCGTCCGGCGTGATGTTCAACCCCATCAGATCGGTCAGGGCGGCGACGATCGTGTCATAGAAGGTCGGGCTGGCCCAGTCGAGATAGTGGCCGGCGGTGTCGGTCGAGAGGATGTGCTGCCAACTCGCGACGATGTCGGCGTAGAGCGTTTCCGGCTCGACCTTGGCCGGATCGACCGCCAGCGGAATGATGCCGGTGGTCGCCAGCACGTTCGCCGCGTCGGGCGAGACGAGGAAATCGATGTATTCCGCCGCCAGATCCTGCTGCGCGCTGCTCTTGCGAATCGCGTAGGCCATGCCGGTGCCGGCGACGTGGAGATTCGGCGTGCCTTCCGCTTTCGGCGGCATCAGGAAAAAGCCGAACTTGCCGTCGGCGCCGGCCGCTTTCAACTCGCCGCTGATCCAGGAGCCGGTGATCATGTAGACCCCCTTGCCCCCGGAAAATCCCTGCCACGAATCGTCATAGCCGATGCCGGAAAAGTCGGGCGTGAAATAGCCGGCCTTGACCCAATCCTGCAATCGGGCGGCGGCGTCCTTGTTTTCCGGCATGACGAACGAAACGTCGTTCCGGCCGTAGATGAAATCGTCCAGATATTGCTTGGCGACGTTTTCGTGCTGGATTTCGCCGTAAGTGTGAATCGCGGGCCAGCCGTCGAGATCGCCGAACTGGATCGGCGTCTCGCCGGCGTCCTTGGCCGCTTTCAGGCTCGCCTCGAACGCGTCGAACGTCTTCGGCTGGTCGCCGAGTTTGGCCGCCTTCTCCTTGTTGTAGTAGACCCCGATGAATTCGGCCGTGATCGGCATGCCGTAGAGGTTGCCTTCGCCGAACTTCGCGCCGTCGGCCGAAAAACTGTTGCGGGCGGCCATCGACGCCGGCAGAATCTTGCTCCAGCCATATTTTTCGGCGTAGGGCGTCAGATCGGTCAGGATGCCCGCCTTGACCATCGCTCCCATGTC
>JAICJJ010000629.1 GCA_025928535.1 Thermomicrobiales bacterium | reverse complement strand
GTCTCCGCCTCCGAATTCGACGGGCAGGTGTTGGCGGAGATCATTCCCTTGCGCGATCTGTTCGCGACGATCTTTTTCGTCGCCGTCGGCATGCTGATCAGTCCGCCGTTTCCGCTCGGGCATCTCGGCGTCGTGCTCTTGCTCGTCGGCGCGGCCGTCGTCGGCAAATTGCTGATCGCGGCCGGCGCATTCTCGGAATCGACCGACGCGAAGAGGTCAGCGCTCCGCGGCGGCCGCGCACGCTTCCTGCGAAGCCCGGCGCCGGGGGCGGGGAGCAACGCGAGCCCCCGGCGTCAACGACGCCGCCGGACGAGGAGCAGGGGAAAGGGAGCGATGGCCATTCCGCAGATCAGGCCGGGGCAACCGGCCAAGGCGCGCTCGCCGTTCACCGCCTGGCTGCTGCAGGGCCACCCCCGCGAACCCGAGGGCCCGCACGCGCGCGACCTGCCCCACCACGATCATCCCTGGTGGCAGGTGATGTGCCTGACCGGCGTCGACTACTTCTCCACCCTCGGCTACCAACCGGGCATCGCGGCGCTGGCCGCCGGCGCGCTGGCCCCGCTGGCGACGTTGATCTTGGTCTTGATCACGCTGTTCGGCGCCTTGCCGATGTACAAGGTGGTGGCAACGAAGAGCCCCCACGGCGACGGCTCGATTTCGATGCTCGAACGGTTGCTCCCCTGGTGGCAGGGTAAGCTCTTCGTCTTGGGCTTGATCGGCTTTGTCGCCACCAGCTTCGTCATCACGATCACGCTCTCCGCCGCCGACGCCGCCGCCCACATCAACGAAAACCCCTTTGCCGGTCCCCTCGCCGGCCATAGCCTCGCGGTCACGCTCGGCTTGATCGTCGTCCTCGGCGCGGTCTTTTTGAAAGGCTTCGCCGAAGCGATCGGGATCGCCGTCGGCATCGTCGCCGTCTATCTCGGCTTGAATCTCGTCGTCATCGGTCGTGGCCTGCTCGTCGTCCTCCAGCATCCGCTGGTCCTGCCGACCTGGCAAACGCTTTTAACCGCCCACTACGGCAACCCGCTGCTGATGCTGGCCGTCGCGCTCATCCTCTTTCCCAAACTGGCGCTCGGCCTCTCCGGCTTCGAAACCGGGGTCGTCGTCATGCCGCTGGTCCGGGGCGCGCCGAGCGACGATCCGATCCATCCGGCCGGCCGCATCCGCAACGCCCATAAGCTGCTGACGACCGCCGCCTCCATCATGAGCGTCTTGCTGATCACGAGCAGCCTCGTCACGACCCTCCTCATTCCGCCGGCGGCGTTTCAACCCGGGGGACCAGCCAACGGCCGCGCCCTGGCCTATCTGGCCCACGCCCAGTTCGGCGACCGCTTCGGCAGCCTCTACGACCTGAGCACGATCCTGATCCTCTGGTTCGCCGGCGCCTCGGCGATGGCGGGGTTGCTCAACATCGTGCCGCGTTACCTGCCGCGCTACGGCATGGCGCCCGATTGGGCCCGCGCCGTCCGCCCGCTCGTGCTCGTCTTCACCGCCGTCGCCATCGTGGTGACGCTCATCTTCCACGCCAGCGTCGACGCCCAAGCCGGGGCCTACGCCACCGGCGTCCTGGCGGTCATCACCTCCGCCTCGATCGCCGTCGCCCTTGCCATGCGCCAGCAACGCCGGCCGATCGCGACGCTGCGCTT
>JAICJJ010000207.1 GCA_025928535.1 Thermomicrobiales bacterium | reverse complement strand
CGGTCGCGGCCGAGGTCAGTTACGACGCGACCGCGCGGCGCGCCGTCTTGCATCCAACCACGCCGCTCGCGCCGGGCGCCTATGTGGCGACGTTGCACGCCGGCGACGCGGCCGTCCAGAGCGCGGCGGGAACGCCGCTGGGCCACGCCAAGACCTGGTCGTTCACCGTCGCCGCGCCGAAAAACGCGCCGCCCGACACGTCGATCGTCAGCGGTCCGGACAATCCAGACGCGAGCGCGGCGGCGACGTTCACGGTCTCGGCCAGCGAGTCGAACGCGACGTTCGAGTGCGCGCTCGACGGCGGCGCCTTTGGCCCGTGCCCAATCGCCAAGGCCGCCAGCAGCAAGAAATCCGCGCAGAAAGCCGGCGGGTCGGGGAACCGATCGAACGGCGCGGGGCGCCAGAATGGCGCCGCCGGCCAGAAGGCGACGAGCCGGAAACATGCGGACCGCCAGCAGACGCAGACGGTCGTCTATGACGGGCTCGCCGACGGCCCGCATACGTTCGCCGTGCGGGCGAAAGACGGCTCCGGCGCGGTTGATGCGAGTCCGGCGACCTACGACTGGACGATCGACACGAGCGGGACGGGATCACAAGGCGGTTCCGGAGGATCGACCGACTGGCCGATCGCCGACCGGGAACCGGTCGATACGTCCGCCAATGTCGCGACGGACGCCAACGTCGAAATGACGTTCGCCCAACCGATGGACCCGGCGACCTTCACGACGGCCACCTTCACGCTGACGCGCTCGGGCGGCAAGCGCGTTCCGGCCGATGTCGTCTACGACGCGCCGTCCCAAACCGCGACGCTGCAGCCCCGAAGCAAAATCGCCCCGAACGCCAAATTCACCGCGACGCTGAAAGGCGGTGACGGCGGAATCGCGACCGCGAACGGGACCCACATGAACAGCGACGCTTCGTGGACCTTCACGACCGTCAAGGCCGTCAACAAGACGAAGCGTCACAATCCCAACCAGCCAAAAGGAGGGCCGGTGACGGCCGCGGCGGCGACCTCGCAAGCGACGTTCGCGCCCGACGCCGACGCGCAGGTCGCCAGCGCCAATCCGGCCCTCAACTACGGCTCGGACACCAACCTGATCGTCGACACATTGCCGCAGACGGAAAGTTATCTGCGCTTCACCGTCTCCGGCGTCGGCAGCGGCACGGTGACGCAAGCGATCTTGCGCCTCCACACGACGGCCTATACCTATTCGAACACCCCGAATGGACCGGCTGTCTATCTCGTGCCCGACAACAGTTGGACCGAGGGGGGCATCACCTGGAACAACAAGCCCGCGCGCAGCGGGCCGATCATCGCCAACGTCGGCGCCGTCGCCACCAACGTCGAGGTCGACTACGACGTGACCGCCGCGATCACCGGCGACGGCGTCTACAGCCTCGACCTCGTCCCGGAGAGTTCGGACGCCGGTTATTTCTATTCGAAGGAAGAAGTGGCAAACTCCGCTTTCCGGCCGCAATTGGTCGTCACATTCGCGGGCGGCGCCCCAACCGCCACGGCGACGGCGACGAGCACGCCGACCGCGACCGCGACGGCGACCGCCACGTCAACGGCCACATCGACCGACACCCCGACCTCGACGCCCATCGCCACCAACACGCCGACGCCGACGAACACGCCGACGCCAACGCCGACGGATACGCCGACGCCAACGCCGACGGACACGCCGACCCCGCTGCCGACCGACACCCCGACGCCGACGCCGTCGCCAACGGCCACGCCAACCGCGACCGCCACGCCGACCGCCACGCCGATCGCGACGCCATCGCCGACGCCCAACCCGGTGACGGTCAGCGCCTCGCCGCAGGGCGGCGTCTACACCAACCCGCCGACCGTGACGCTGACGGCGTCGGAAACGAGCACGATCTATTACACCGGCGACGGCACCGACCCGCGCACGAGCTCCACGCGCTCCGTCTTCAACAGCCCGTTCAGCGTGCAGCGGACGACGAACATCCGCTTCGTCGCCATCACGGCCGACAAGCGGCAGTCGCCGGTCATGTCGGAGGTCTACACGATCGCCACGACGGCGGGCTATCGCGACATGTCCTACAGCGGCTCGAGCGCCCCGACATCCAAAGACTCCGAAAGCAAGCTCTGGTATCAGGACGGCTCTTGGTGGGGCATTTTCTACAATCCCGTCTCGCCGAAGGGTTGGCGCATCTCCCGTCTCGACATGGCGACGCAACTCTGGAGCAACGTCACCGCCGATGGCACGCCGCTCAGCCCGAGCCTCGGCTCCACCAGCAGCTTCAAATGGGACGCCCTCGCCGACGGCGGCACGCTCTACGCCGTCTCCCACGTCATGCAAGGGCCGAATCAGCAAGACTACGTCAGCAGCAGCAGCGCCTCGGGATCGGCGCAGTTTTGGCGACTCACCTACAACGCGGCCAGCAAGACCTACAGCGCCGACATCGCCGGCCAGCAGATCGCGCCGGGCAACATGGAAACATTCGTCCTCGCCAAAGACACGACCGGCACGATCTGGGGCGCGTTCACCCAGGACACCGTCGTCAAGGTGATGCACACCCAGAGCGGCGATGGCGATTGGACCGCGCCGTACCAGATGCCGACCGCCGGCTCCGCCATCAGTTCCGACGACACGGCTGCGATCGTTTCGTTCGGATCCAAGGTCGGCGTGATGTGGAGCAACCAGTGCCCCGAATACATCTGCCCGTCGGGCGCCAACGAAAACAAGATGTACTTCGCCTGGCACGCTGATGGTGCGGCCGACACCGCCTGGACCGCGGAGGTCGCTTACTTCGTCCCCGGCAAGTTGGGAGCCGACGACCACATAAGCCTGAAGGCCGATTCGAGCGGTCGCGTCTTCGCCGCCGCCAAGACGTCATTCACCAAATCGACCGATCCCTTGACCAACCTCCTGGTCCGCCAGACGAACGGGACATGGAGCGCCTACCCCTTCGGCACCGTCGCCAATGACCACACCCGCGCGATCGTCATGGTCGATGAGCAAGACGGCATGGTCTACGTCTTCGCCGCCGCGCCTTGTTGTTCGGGCGGGACGGTCTACTACAAGAAATCGAGCCTGAACAACATCTCCTTCCCGACCGGGATGGGCACGCCGATCCTCCAGAGCAGCACGGACGCCAGCATCAACAACGTCACGTCGACCAAGCAACTGGTCAATGGAAATACCGGCATCGTCGTCATGGCCGGCGCCGGAGACAGCAGCACCTACCTCCACAACGTGATCAATCCGCCGTAAGTCGCGTCAGGTCTCGGATCGGCTGGGGCGCGGCGTGTCCAATCGCCCAGAGACACGCCGCGCTCATGCATCTCACCGGAAGCAACGGATGCTCTGAACGCTTCAGGAACCGCGATGAATCAGGCTCCACGTCACAACCCGGCGCCATGCGCTCCCTCGCGGCGGAAATCGACGCGCTGCCGGCGGCTCGTAGTCGAGCGGTCGCTCGCTCGCGCCGTCGCCTGGGCGGTTGCGCTCACGCTGATGCTGCCGGCGCTGTTCCATCCCGCGCCCGGCTTCGCCATGCCATCGAACGCGCCGTCACCGCGGCTGAAAGTGTCGGCGGCGCCGCCGGCCGGAACCTACGCGACCGGCCAAAGCGTGACGCTGATCGCGTCCGCGCCGGGCACGATCTACTACACCACCGACGGCAGCGACCCCTCGCCCGACAGCGATAGCCATGTCCGGCATGTCTACGACGCGCCGCTCGCGATTCCAGTCACCACCACCGTGAAATTCGTCGCGGTCGCCGCCGGTCAGACCTCGAAGGTCGTTGCGCAGCGATACCAGATCGACTTCGCCGTCGGCGACGCCGACTCCTCCTTCCTCGGCTCCGGCGTTGGGGAGCCGACCGCCGACAAGGCCGAAAGCAAGCTCTGGTTCAACGACGGCTCCTGGTGGGGATCGCTCTACAACCCATCGGCTCGCGCATTCCGCATCTATCGGTTCGATCGCGGCCTGCAGGCGTGGTTCGACACGGGCGTCACGATCGACGATCGCACGAGCGCGCGGGCCGACGTTCTGGCGGATGGGTCGAAGCTCTACATCGTCTCCGGCACGACCGTCTTTTCGGATTGGGGCTCGCCGGCGTCGCCCGCGGCGCTGGCCGCCGGTTCGGCCAAGTTGCTCCGGTTCAGTTACGACCCGCTGGGCAAAACCTATGCGCTCGATCCGGGCTTTCCCGTGATCGTCCGTCAGGGAAGTTCCGAGGATGTGACGCTGGCCAAGGATTCGACCGGGCGGCTCTGGATCGCCTTCACCCGCGACCAACACGTCTGGGTCAACCGCTCGCTCGGCGACGACGCCGAGTGGGGCGAGCCATTCACACCCGACATCGCCGGCACGGCGGTCCACTATGACGACATCCCGGCGATCATCGCCTTCGGCGGCGACCAGATCGGCTTGATGTGGAGCAACCAGATCGATCGCCGGTTCTATTTCGCCGTCCATCGCGACGCCGATCCGCCGGAAGACTGGCAGCCGAGCGAAATCGCCTATGGCGGCGGCGTCAATTGCAGCACCGGCTGCGCCAACGACCATCTCGATCTGAAGGCCGATGTCGGCGGCCGGGTCTACGCCGGCGTCAAGACGGCCAATCGCAACACCGGCCAACCCTTTATCGAATTGCTGACGCGCGATCCCGCCGGCCGCTGGAACGCCGCCACGTTCGGCCGCGTCGAAGACGAGCACAGCCGGCCGCGCGTCGTCATCGACCAGGAACATGACCGGCTCTACCTGTTCGCCACGATCCGCGAAACCGGCGGCGCGATTTTCTACAAGACCACCTGCCTCGACCGGATCGCATTTCCGCCCGGCCCGGGAACGCCGGCAATCCAGAATCCCGACATGCCGGCGATCAACAACGCGACCTCGACCAAGCAAAACGTCACCAGCGCCACGGGCCTGCTCGTGCTGGCGAGCGACAGTGCGACCGGGCGCTACGTGCATGCCTATCTGGATTTGAAGGGGGCGCCGCCATGCACATGACGAACGCGAACCCGCGGCCTTCCCGACTCGCTCGCGCCCTGGCTCCCCGGCTGATCGCGGCGGCGATGGCGGCCACCTGGGTGGACGCGCCGCCCGATGATCGCGCGCTCGCCCGGGCCAATCCCGCGACCCCGGCCGCCGGTTCCGCGCCAACGCTGCTCGCCGCCGGCGACATCGCTTCCTGCCGCTCTAAAGGCGACGACGCGACGGCCCGGTTGCTCGACACGCTCCCCGGCGTCGTCGCCACGCTCGGCGACCACGTCTATGAAGACGGCTCGGCGGCGGAATTTCAGGCGTGCTACGAGCCGACCTGGGGCCGCCACAAGGCGCGGACCCGGCCAGTTCCGGGCAACCACGACTACCACATGCCCGGCGCCCGCGACTATTTCGACTACTTCGGCGCGGCGGCCGGCGACCCGGCGACCGGCTATTACAGTTACGACCTCGGCGGCTGGCATATCGTCGCGCTCAATTCGAACTGCGACGAGATCGGCGGCTGCGACGCGGGCTCGCCGCAAGAACGATGGCTGCGCGCCGATCTGGCCGCCCATCCGGCCCGCTGCACGCTCGCCTACTGGCATCATCCCCGCTTCAACTCGGGCTCCGAGCACGGCGACGAGGAGGACGTGGCGCCGCTCTGGTCCGCGCTCGACGATGCCGGCGCCGAGGTCGTCCTCGCCGGCCACGAGCATATCTACGAGCGATTCGCCCCGCAGGACGCGAACGGCGATGCCGATCCGGCGCATGGAATCCGGCAATTCGTCGTCGGCTCCGGCGGCAACAACCACTACGACATCGGCGAAATCCAGCCGAACAGCGAAGTCCGCAACGCCGACACGTTCGGCGTGCTCGCATT
>JAICJJ010000439.1 GCA_025928535.1 Thermomicrobiales bacterium | reverse complement strand
GGATATTCGGCGTGATACCAGGCGGCGGCGGCGTCGAGCGGCAGGGCGTTCAACTGCATCCAGCCGTCGAAGGCGTCCAGCACGTCGGGCTCGGTGCGCAGCGGCGGATCTTCGACCACGATTTTCGCCGCCCGTTCGGGATTGCTCAGCGCCCACGCCAGCGTCGTCAGCGCGCCTAGAGAGTGGCCGAGCACCATCGGCCGCTCCAGCCCGAGGACATCGAGCACGGCGTCGAGATCGGCGGCGTAGTCTTCGATCAGGTAGCCGGACTCCGGTTGCCGGGAGCCGCCATGGCCGCGCAGATCGAGCGCGTAGAGATGGAACCGCTCGGCCAGCGGATCGACCACCGGCCACCACGATTCGGCCCGGCTGCCGATGCCGTGGACCAACACGAGGGGCGGCGCGCCGGGGTTCGGCGCTTCCCGCAACGCGATCGTTCCCCGCGCGGTGTCGATCGTTCGCCGCGCTTGCGCGGCCGTTGGCTCGCCTTGCATCGCTTCATTCTCCCGCATGGACGATGCGGTTCGGTCGTCACGCCGGGGGGCGACCGGGGACGAACGGGCCGCGCGGCGTGATGCCCGCACCAAAAACCGTCAGAAAGCGTACACTTGCGGCGTGGCAGGGGACGCCGGGGCGCCGTGAAAGCGATTCCCGGCACGGAGTATGCGATTCGGCACGGGAATCGCCGGCCACGGGAGACCGGCCGCCAGCACGATTTCCGGTCGGTTGGGGGCGCGCCAGCGCCAATTCGCATCCGGTGGAGGGTGAGGTCAGATGCTCAAACGCTGGGGGTCATACCTGTCAGTGGGCGCGATCACGTTGATCGTGCTCGCCGCCTGCGGCGGGGGCGGCGCTCCGACGACGCCGACCGAGGCTCCGGTGACGCGGGTGCCGGTCGAGAGTTCGCCGGCGGCGCAAGCGACGCAGGAAGCGGCCGCGACTGCAGCGGCGAGCCCGGCGGCTTCGCCGGCCGCGGCGGCGTCTCCGGTGGCGGCAGCCTCGCCGGCCGCGGCGGCTTCCCCGGTGGCGGCGGCATCGCCCGTGGCGGCGGCGTCTCCAGTGGCGGCATCGCCCGTGGCGGCGGCGAGCCCGATGGCCGGCGCTTCGCCCGTGGCGGGCGCGAGTCCGGTGGCGACGGGGCAGACCTACACCATCACGGCGCACGACATCTACTTCGATCCGAAAGCGTTGACGATTCCGGCGAACACGGACGTGACGATTCATCTGCCGAACGAAGGCGCGGCGCCGCACGACTTTTCGATCGACGCCCTCAAGATCGCCGTGCCGCTCGATCCGGGGGAAACGAACAAGACGGTGGTGATCAACGCCCCGCCGGGCACCTACCAGTACTACTGCAACGTGCCGGGGCACAAGGAAGCCGGCATGGTCGGGACGTTGACGGTGAAGTAACGCCGATCCGACCGGCGCGATGCGTCGCCGGCGAGGAGGTCGTTCATGGCGCCCCGTGGCCCCGGTTCCCCGGAACCGCGCCACGGGGCGCTTTGTTTGGATGACCCTCACCCCCTGCCCCTCTCCCGCTGCGGCAGGAGAGGGGAGACGGATCGTGCTCCCCTCGCCCATCGCAATGGGAGAGGGGGTAGGGGGTGAGGGAACGTCGGCAGGAGGCTCCGATGACCGTTCGCACCCCCAATCCCGCGATTCCGTCGTTCGCCAATCTCGATGAACTGTTGCGCGCGCTGGAGGGGATCGCCCGGATCGAGGGCGACGCGGTCCGCGTGCTCGATGAGGCCGGGTTTCGGGCCGGGCTGATCGACCGGCTCGTCGGCGCCGCCGTCTTCGCGGACGACCCGGTCCGGTCGGTCAGCCGCTGGCTGATCCGCGCCGCAGCGCCGGCCCTCGGCGCCTTTCCCGCGTCGATCAACGATCTCTATCGCGCGGCGGGGCGGGGCGAATACGCGCACGCCACGGCCCCGGCGATCAACGTCCGCGGCCTGACCTACGACGTGATGCGGACGATCTACCGCGCCGCTCACGCCAACGACTGCAAGATCTTCCTGCTCGAACTGGCCCGCTCGGAGATGGGCTACACCGAGCAGCGCCCCGGCGAATACGCGGCGAACGCGCTGGCGGCGGCGATCAAGGAAGGGCATCAGGGACCGGTCTTCATCCAGGGCGACCATTATCAGATCAACGCCAGGAATTACGCCAAAGACGCCGACGCCGAAGTGGGGGCGGTGCGCGACCTGACGCTGGAAGCGATCGACGCGGGGTACTTCAACATCGACATCGACGCGTCGACCATCGTCGATCTGTCATTACCGACGATCGAGGAACAGCAGGCGCTCAATGCCCGGCACACGGCCGAGATGACGCGGATCATCCGGGAGCGGGAGCCGAAGGGGATCACGATCTCCGTCGGCGGCGAAATCGGCGAAGTGGGCGCGCGCAACAGCACCGTCGAAGACCTGCGCGGCTTCATGGCTCCCTATCTGGCCGACCTCAAAGCGCAAGGCAAGCAGGTCGGACGCGATCTGGAAGGGATCAGCAAGATCAGCGTCCAGACCGGGACGTCGCATGGCGGCGTCGTCTTGCCGGACGGGTCGATCGCTCAGGTCGCGGTCGATTTCGACACGCTGGCCGAGTTGTCGCGGGTGGCGCGCGAAGCGTACGGGCTGGGCGGCGCGGTGCAGCATGGCGCGTCGACCTTGCCGGAGACCTATTTCCATCGCTTCGCCGAAGCGAACGCGATCGAAGTGCATCTCGCGACCGGCTTCCAGAACCGGATTTTCGACAACCCGGCGTTTCCGGCCGATTTGCGCGACGAGATTTACGCCTATCTCGACGAAAAGCACGCCGACGAGCGCAAGCCGGGGATGACCGACGCGCAATTCCACTACACGACGCGGAAGCGGGCGTGGGGGCCGTTCAAGGCGGCCTTCTGGTCGCTGCCGGCGGCGACGCGGCAGCGGTTGATGGACGATCTGGAGCCGGTGTTCGGGCTGATCATGCAGCGCCTCGGCGTCGCCAACACCGGCGCGCTGGTCGACCGGATCGTTCGGCGGGTCGATGTTCCGGTCCCGGCGCCGGCCGCGCTGCAGGCGGCGCTGCGCGGCGAGCAGGTGACGGTCGCGGCCGGCCGCGAATCGTACGAGCAGGTGGAAGGGGAGTAGACGCCGGGGCCCTCACCTCCGACCCCTCGCCCATCGCAATGGGCGAGGGGAGACGGCTGCGGCAGCG
>JAICJJ010000178.1 GCA_025928535.1 Thermomicrobiales bacterium | reverse complement strand
TCGAATCGCTCGCCATCGGCATTCGTGCGGCCGCGTCGAACGCCGTGGGTGACTCGCCATCAGTATAGCCGATTTCGGGTGAACGTACAGCACAAATGTTCCGAGATCGAGTCGGCAAGACGGCGAGTCGGCGAGTCGGCAAGTCAGAAAATCCGAATTCGCGCTGTGCGCCGATTGCCAGGACGATCGTTCCGTCGTCGGTGAACTCGCCAACTTGCCGACTGGCCGACTGGCCGTCTTGCCGTCTTGCCGACTCGTCATCAGTCGTCGATCGCCTGATAGGCCGAGGTCCAGAAATCGCGGAACACGGCTGGCGCGATCGGGGAATCCATCAGCCGCTGGGTCATCAGCACGCCGATCAGGTCTTCGGCGGGATCGACGTACCACGACGTGCCGTAACCGCCGTCCCAGCCGAACCGGCCGGGCGTGGCGAAGAGATCGTCGCGTTTGGTGACGATCGAAACGCCGAATCCCCAGCCCCGCGTTTCCCAGAAATCCGGGAAGAAGGTCGACGCGGCTTTTTGCGCCGGGGTGATCTGATCGGTCGTCATCGTTTCGACGGTCGGCCGCGAGAGGATGCGCTGATTGCGAGCGACGCCGCGGTCGAGCAGCATCTGGCCGAAGGCGAGGAGATCGTCGACCGTCGAAACGAGGCCGCCCGCGCCCGATTCGAACAGCGGCGGCTTGCTGAACCGGCTGTTTTCGGCGCCGTCGAATTCGCCGAACTCGCCCGTCTCCCAATTGGTCCCGTAACTGGCCGGCAAGCGGTCGCGTTTGTCCGCCGGCACGCTGAACGCCGTATCAGTCATGCCAGGCGTGGCGAAGATCCGCTCCTGCAGGAAATCGCCGAGGCTCTTGCCGGCGGCGCGGGCGATCAGCACGCCGAGAATGTCGGAGCCGCTGTTGTAGAGCCATTGCTCGCCTGGCTGATGGACGAGCGGCAAGCGGCCATAGGCGGCCATCAGCGCATCCGGCGTCATGGCGGGCAATTCCGCGCCGGGGGCGACGCCGGCCGCCGACATCGCATGCTGAATCGGGTATTGCGGCGGAAACGCCATCACGGCGCCATAGCCGAGCCGGAAGGTCAACAAATCGCGCAGCGTGATCGCTCGGTTGGCCGGCACGGTGTCGTCGACCTCGCTGGCGAGCGTCCGCAGCACGCGGCGATCCGCCAATTCCGGCAACAGGTCGTCGACCGGGTCGTCGAGGCGCAGCCGGCATTCTTCGACCAGGATCATCGCCGCGGCGGCCGTAATTGGTTTGGTCACCGAGGCGATGCGAAAGATCGTGTCGCGCCGCATCGGCCGATCGCCGCCGAACGATTGGACGCCGATCGTTTCGACATGGACTTCGCCCCGCCGGCTGACGAGCGCGACCAGCCCCGGCATCGCGCCGCGTTCAACGTGGCGGGCCAGCGCGTCGTGCATCCGCGCCAGCCGCGCCTTCGAAAATCCGCCATTCCCCATCGTCTGCGTCCTCCCTTTCGCCGCGCAACGCGCGGACGATCGATTCAGTCTTCGAGCCATTCGGTGATGAAGCGGTCGCTCGCATGAATGTCGGTCTGGCGAAGCCGCCCGGCGCCGGCATTGACAAATTTGTGCGGCACGCTCGCCGGCGCGACGACGATCTGGCCGGCGGCGGCCTCGATGACGTCATCCCCGACCGTGAACGTCGCCGCGCCTTCGTGGCTCACGAAAACTTCTTCGTACGGATGCCGATGCAATTTCGGTCCGTCGCCCGGCGGCGCGTCGACCACGATGATCGAGACCGTGGCGCCATGGAGATAGCCTTCGAATTCATCGGCGTTGTCGCCCCGCGCCAGATCGGCGCGATCGAGCACGCGCGCCATGGCGAGCCTCCCGTGCGTCATGCGGCGTCCGGCATCGGCGCCGCCAGAAACGGCTCCACGACCGACAGCAACAACGGCGCCCGGTCGAGCACGATGCCGACGTGGGTCGTGCCGGGGAGGATCGCGAGTTGCGCTTTCGGCAAGCCGACCAGATCGCCGGGCACGCCGCCCCCGAGGAGATGCAGCAGCGCGACCGAGTGTTCCGGTTGAACCACGTCGGCGTCGCCGCTGACGATCAACGCGGGCGCCGCGACCGCCCGAATCTCGTCTTCCGGCCATGCGAAGGGCAGCGCGTCGAGTTCTTTCATCTTGTCGATCAGAACCGGCCAATCCTTGGAGTTGGGCGCGACACGCGCATAGGCGGCTTCCATCGGCGACCCGGCGAACGCCTCCGGCGAGATCGACTGAATGCCGGCCAG
Organism: Thermomicrobiales bacterium; assembly: GCA_025928535.1. Taxonomy (GTDB): domain Bacteria; phylum Chloroflexota; class Chloroflexia; order Thermomicrobiales; family UBA6265; genus JAICJJ01. The sequence goes on along the minus strand of JAICJJ010000178.1, from coordinate 4,010 downwards.
CACTTCGGGATACATGCCGTCGCTACGGTAGCCGCCTGAGATCGTCACCAGTTTGCGAACTAGATCAGGATGCTGCATCGCCAGCCGCAGGGCGATGCCGCCGCCGAGGCTGTAGCCGACGATGTCCGCCTGCGCGATGCCGAGATGCCGCGCCAGCCTCGCCACGTCGTCGGCCAATTGCTCATAGCGCAACGGGCGATCGACGTCGGCGGTATGGCCATGTCCTTGCAATTCGACGGCGACGACCTGCCGGTTCGCCGCCAGCGAGGTCAAAATCGGACCCCACACGTCGATCGTGCCGAACGCGCCATGGATGAGCACGAGCGGTTCGCCCCGACCATGGATTTCGTAGTACATCCGGAGGCCATTCACTGGCGCGTATCCCGATTGCACGTCCGACGTCGTCATGTCGTTTCCTTCGGCGATCGCGGTCGGCGTGCCGGCGCCGACTTGGGCGAATCCAGGATTGCGGGCGATCAGCGTTCCGCCAATAGCCGCTGCGAGCGCAAGGAAGGTTCGTCGCAACACTGACAAACTCCATTCCCCGATGGGTCGCGCCGGGGTCGCCCCCGGCGCGACCGGCATGGCTACTCGGCGGCCAGAAAGTAGATGTTTCCGTCAGGATCGGCAAACCAGGTCGCCTTCTGGCCCCACGGCATGGCCGTGACCGGCTGGGTGAAATTGACGCCGCGCGCCGCCAGCGTCTCGTAGGTGGCGTCGATGTCGGGCGAGACAAGCGAGATGCCGGTGTGACCGCCGACCTTCGCCGGCCCGTCCTCCCCGCCGGCCCAGACCGGATCGGCCAGCACCAGTTCCGTCGCCGCGCCGGGAGGCGCGACGGTCAGGAAGCGCATCGCGTCGAGCTGGTTGTCGAGCCGCTTTTCCCAACCGAGTTTGTTCACGTAGAAATCGAGCGCCGCGTCCTGGTTGGAAACCGCGATGGTCGTCGAGTGAATCCGCGAAATCATGCGTCCCTCCACATGCTGCGATCCGGAACGCCCGGATCGATCTGTCCGGCCGTGTGCGGCCGCGCCATCAGTTGGTCGATTGCGGGCGCCGTAAATCGACACGATTTCCGACTGATTTCGAACAAATGTTTGCCCATCGCCCCGGGCAGGCATTGGGCAGCGACCTGGCAAGCCGGGCGCCAGGCGTCGGGCCGCGCCGCGACGCCATTACCAGCGAGGTCATTGTTCGGCGGGAGCGCGGAGCCTATCGTCATGGCATGAAGACGTCAAGACCGCGAGTGCGACAGCGCGGCGTCACTCCGTCCCGCTCACCGTCATCCTGAGCGAAGTCGAAGGATCTCGTCAGTCCTGGATACAGAGAACGAGATGCCTCGACACGCTCGGCATGACGACGGAGCAGGCGCGCCAGCACATGGCCTTGACGTGCCCAACCGGAAAGGAGAACCGCACATGAATGAACTCTGGTTGACGATCGTCGATGCCTCGTGGCGCATCTATCCGGCCGTCGCCGTCGCGCTGCTTGGCGTCGCGTTGACGGCGCGCGGCCTTTGGTTCGGCGCGGCGGGCAGCCCGGGATTGTTGCGGCAGGGGCGCGACGCCTTCGCCTGGATTCGGGGATTCCAGATCGCGGTCGCGGGCCTCGCGCTCGTCGGCATCGCGGCGGCCTGGATCTGGCGGCAGCCGTGGCTGTTGGTTGTGGCGCTGGGGGTTCTCGGCGAAGAACTCTTCGAAACGAGCCGCATCCTGACGGCGCTGACGGCCGGTCGCCACCGCGCCAAAGCCGCGGCCAATCGGTGACCTGCCGCCACGAGTCAATGTCGGCGAGGCACGCAGACGCGGCACGGGGAGTCCGACTGGCTCCCCGCGCCGCGGCGATCGATTCCGGACGAGACGACCGCGCGAAGGCCGTCCGCCGTCTACCCGCCGTGCCGTTTGCGGCACTTGTCCTTGCATTTGCGCAGGCGCCGATTCGGCTTGGCCTTCTTCGGGCAATGCGTCTGACAGCGGTCCCGGCACTGATTCAGGTTGTTGGCGGCGTCAATCTGAGCCGACGCGGCCTCACGGGTGGCGACCAGGCCAACGGCGCCGAGCGCAAGGGCGCCGAGGCCGGCGACCGCACGGCGGCGGTCCAGGCGCTGCGCGGCGTTGCGGGCGATCCGATCGATCGTGGAATCCATCACGTTGCTCTTTCCGTTCGCGCGCCACGCCCGCTGGCGAAACGCGCCCCGCTCCATCGAACGTCATTGGACGATCCGCCGGCGGGTGGTCTCCGCGCCGGCTCGCGTCGGCGCCCTGTGCGGGCGCTCGCGCGCAGCGACATGTCGAGTTCCTCGATCCCGATTCGCGCCGCCAGTTCGCCCATGCTCCCCGTCAGGGCATGGCTTCGCCCGCGCCTGCCGCGGCAAGCGACGCCAATCGGCTGAAGAACGAACCGGGGTTAAAGTGGTTGGGAAGTTGGACGGCGAAGCGTCCGGGGCGGGGCTGCGCCCGCCCAGTGAGGGGGGCGGGCAGGCGCAGCGGGAGTGATCTTCGTCAAATCGCCGGGTCGAGTTGCGGCGCCCGCATCGGGGCGACCTGCGGCGCCAGCCGCGTCCGGCCGAAGGCGACGAAGGCGGCCAGAACGCCGACCACGAACGGCATGATCGCCATCGCGACGCCCATCGTCGCGGCCGTGATCGTCGTCGCGCCGATCATGATCACGACGAGGCCGGCGGCGGCGAGCGGGGTCAGGCCCGGCCGAATCTTGAGCGCAGCGGGGAGAATCAGGCCGACCGCGCCGAGCACCTCGCAGACGCCGATGAATTGGATGAACCAGATCGGAATCGGCAGCGCCATTTGCGCCGCCAACACCGCAGGCGGGGTGAGCAACTTGACGCCGCCGGCAAACAGAAAAACGACCGCAAGCAATGCCTGAACGACCCAAAGCGCCTTGGACATGACCGAACCCCTCCGTGCCGAATTCGGGTTGACCCGAACGATCGCGGGCGGCGATTCCGCGCCGCCCGTGTCACGACGACTGCCCCGTGACATCAAGTAGTCGTTCGGCATCGACCGAAATCGACATCGCATTCGAGCAATTTTGAAACAAAGGTTCGGCGTACGTTCAGTCCGGCAAATCGGCCAGCCGGCGCTCGAGAAACCGCCGTTCCGGCGCCTGGCTGACGAGGGCGAGGGCGCGCCGATACGAGGCCCGCGCGTCGTCGGTCCGCCCCAGCCGCCGGCAGAGTTCGGCCCGCGCCGAATGCGCGAGGTGGTAATCGGCCAAGGTCCCGCCCGCGAGGAGGGCGTCGATCAGCGCGAGGCCGGCGGCCGGGCCGTCGCGCATCGCGATCGCCACCGCCCGGTTCAGTTCGACCACCGGCGACGGCTCGATCTGCGTCAGCAGGTCGTACAGCGCGACGATTTCCGCCCAGTCGGTCGCGGCCGGCGTCGTCGCGTTGGCATGGACGGCCGAAATCGCCGCCTGCACGGTGTAGGAACCGAAGCGGCCGGATGCCAGAGCCTGCTCGACCAGCGCCGTTCCCTCGGCGATTTGCGCCTGATTCCAGCGTGACCGGTCCTGCTCGTCCAGCAGCACCATATCGCCGTTGGGCGCGACCCGCGCCGCTCGCCGCGATTCGTGCAGCAGCATCAACGCCAGCAAGCCGATCGCTTCCGGTTCGGGCAGGAGTTCGGTCAGCAACCGGGCCAGCCGGATCGCCTCCCCGGAGAGATCGGGCCGGGTCAGCGTGTCGCCCGCCGACGTGGAATAGCCTTCGTTGAACACCAGGTAGATCACCCGCAACACGGCGTCCAGCCGCTCCGGCAATTCGTCCGGCGACGGCTCCTGATACGGAATGCGGGCGTCCCGAATCTTCGTCTTGGCGCGCACGATTCGTTGGGCCAGCGTGGAGGGCGAGGTGAGAAAGGCGCTGGCGATCGCTTCGGTGGTGATGCCGCAGACCTCGCGCAAGGTCAGCGCGACCCGCGCTTCCGGCGACAACGCGGGGTGGCAGCAGATGAAGACCAGACGGAGACGGTCGTCTTCGATTCCTTCGTCGT
>JAICJJ010000063.1 GCA_025928535.1 Thermomicrobiales bacterium | reverse complement strand
CTTCGTCACGGACGGCAGTTGGACCGATGACCCCGACTGCGGCGACGGCGTCTGCCGCCGCGCTCCCTGTTGCGCCCCGCCGGGGGAACCGTGCCTATACCCGGCACAGTTGACGCTCTGCTGCAATGGCACTGTCAATGAACCGTGCGCGTCGGACGGAGCGACCTGCCCCTAGCCGCGCGCCGGGCTGCTCGACCGAGCGATTGACACCCCACTGCGCCGGGCGGATACTGGGCTGACCTTCGACCCCACGTCAGCCGGCGCTCGCGCTCTCGCTCCGACCGCGCCCGCGCTGGCGGGGGGGACGCGCTTGGCCGAAGCCGTCGTCGCTTCGTACGCGCGGAGGCTTCCATGGGCCACACCCGCTTCGACAACCTCGCCCGCTCCCTGGCCCAACCCGCCTCGCGCCGCGGCGCGCTCGGCGTCGTTGTGGGCGGCGCGCTGGCGCTGCTCGACGCCTCGACCGGGACGGCCAAACGCCGCCATCGCCGCGGCAAGGGGGCGCAGCCAGCCGGGGGCGGCAACAGTCAGTGCGCCCGCTTCTGTGCCGCCGTCTTCGGGGCCGACACGGCGGCGGCTGGCCAATGCACCAGCGACGCCGCGCATGGCAAAGGGCTGTGTCATCAGTGCGGGGCGGCCAATGCGAGCACGGTCTGCTGCCAGCGCACCAGCGCCAACACGTGTCCCAACTACCCGGCGGCGACCTGCTGCCCCGATGGCCAGACCTGCACCCAAGGCGCCTGCCAGCCCACGATCTGTAGCCCAGCCGAGGGTTGCGCTCGACCTGGAGCCTATCCGTACATAGTGAACTGTCCCCAAACCACCTCCTGCGCCGAGGTGCAGAACGTGGATGGCGGGTGTGTCTGCGTCCAGCGCGCCTGCGGCCAGCCCTGCTCGATGGGCAGCGACTGCCCGAGCGGGGTGTGCATGCGAATCCCGGGCTGCTGCTCCCTCGACCGGGACGCCTTCTGCGCCACCCCGTGCGCGACGGACGGCGCGGCGGCGCCCGCGACCACCCGGCACACGACGCGCACGGGGTGGCAGCGGTAGCCAGCGGCACGCGCAAGCCGCGCGCCGGGGGGCAGCGGGACCGGTCTCGCTGCCCCCCAGCGCGCACAATCGTCATTCCCTGACGAACCCGGCGGCGTCCCGGACGACTTGCGTCGTCTCGCGAATCGCGCACACTTCCTCACCGGGCGAGACGCTGGTCGGCGAAACGCTCGCGATCCGAGCGATGTGCGGCGTGGAGGGAGGAATCATGAGCCGCTTGACGATGCGCTGCTCGCGCCGCCGCCTGCTCACCCAGGCCGTCGCCGGCGCCGCGGCGCTGGCCTTCACCCCGGTCGGTCCCAGGCGATGGGCGACCGCGCAGCGCGCCACGCCCGTGGCGGGGCGGCCGATCGACCAGATCCAGCATCTGATCGTGATCTACCAGGAGAATTGGAGCTTCGACAGCCTCTACGGCCGCTTCCCCGGCGCCGACGGCATCGCCCAGGCCGGCGCCGCGATTCGACAGGTCGACAAGCAAGGCGTCCCCTACGCCACGCTGCCGCAGCCGATCGACACCACGCGCAAGCCGCCCGTTCCCGATCCGCGTTTTCCGACCGACTTGCCCGTCGCGCCGTTCGACGCCGCCCGCTACGTCGCGCCGACGATGCAGACGGGCGACGCCGTGCATCGCTTCTACCAGCAGCAATACCAGATCGACGGCGGCAAGATGGACAAATTCGTCGCCTGGAGCGATGCGGCCGGGCTGGTCATGAGCTATTACGACGCCACCACGATGCCGGAAGGTCTCCTCGCCCAGCAATACACGCTGGCCGACAACTGCTTCCACTCCGCCTTCGGCAGTTCCTTCCTCAACGCCCAATGGCTGATTGCCGCGGCGACCCCCTATTGGCCAGGCGCCCCGGCCGATCTGCGCGCCGAACTCGACGCCAACGGCCTCATGGTCAAGGATGGCGTGGTCACCCCCGACGGCTACGTGGTCAACACCGCCTTTCCCCGCAACGGCCCCCATCCGGCCACGATCACCGATCCGACCCATCTCGTGCCGCCCTTGACCGCGCCGACGATCGGCGACCGCCTGGACGACGCCGGCGTCGCCTGGGCCTGGTACTCCGGCGGCTGGAACGACGCGGTCGCCGGCAAGCCGGACCCGCTCTTCCAGTTCCACCATCAGGCCTTCGCCTACTACCAAAACTATGCGCTCGGCACGCCCGGCCAGCGGCAGCATTTGAAAGACGAGACCGACTTCCTGGCGGCCCTCGACGCCGGCGACCTGCCGGCCGTCTCGTTCGTCAAGCAGATCGGCCGCGACAACGAGCATCCGGGCTATGCGAACCTGGCGACCGGGCAACGGCACGTGGCCGAACTGGTGCGGACCATCCAGGCAAGTCCGATCTGGCCACACGCCGCCATCGTCATCACCTACGACGAAAACGGCGGGCGGTGGGATCATGTGGCGCCGCCGAAAATCGATCGCTGGGGCCTGGGCACGCGCGTCCCGACCATCATCATTTCCCCCTACGCCAAAAAGGGGTTCGTCGACCACACGCCGTACGAGACGGTCTCGATCCTGAAATTCATCGAGACGCGCTGGGGGTTGCCGCCGTTGGGCACGCGCGACGCGGCCGCCAACGACCTGACCGACGCGTTCGATTTCGCCGCGCCGAGCGAACCGGCGACGCCCGTGGCGACCCCAGCGGCGTCGCCCGTGGCCTGAGCAACCCCGGGAGGACGTTTCAGCCGAGGAGGCGAGCGAACGAGCGCAGCGGATTGCCGGCGCGGCGATCGAGCGGCCAGGCGAAGGTGTGTCGGAGGACCTGGCGCAACCGTCGGCGGTCCAGATGCCACGGGTCGCGCGCCGGCCGTCAGCGCGTCAGATTTGGGCCGCGCCGCTACCCCTTTTTCGCCTTGATCGCCTGCCAGTCGGGGTCGGAGTCGGTCGCTCCGGTTTGGGTGAGGTTCGTCTGGTTCGCGCCGGCGGCGCTCATCGTGAAGATTTCCTCGTCGCCGCCGCGGCTGCTGATGAAGGCGATCTTCTTGCCGTCCGGCGACCAGGCGGGCCGGAAATCGTTGCCGGCGTTTTTCGTCAGGTTCGTCTGGCCGCTGCCGTCCGCATTCATCACGTAGACCTCGAAATTGCCGTCGCGGAGGGTGGTGAAGGCGATTTGCCGGCCGTTGGGCGACCAGGCGGCGAAGAAATCGCTCGCCACGTTGTTCGTCAGGTTGGTCTGGTTGGCGCCGTTGGCGTCCATCACGAAGACTTCGTTGCCAGGACCGGGCCGCGGAGTCTGGAACGCGATCTTCGTTCCGTCCGGCGACCAGGCGGGTTTGTCGTCGTTCGCATCGTTTTTGGTCAGGTTGGTCTGGCCGCTGCCGTCGGCATTCATCACGTAAATTTCGTCGTTGCCGTCCCGGTCGGTTTGAAACGCGATCTTCTTGCCATCCGGCGACCAATCGGGCGCGATGTCGTTCGCGTTGTTGTTGCTGAGGTCGGTTTGGCCGCTGCCGTCGGCGTTCATCACGTAGACCTCGAAATTGCCATCCCGGTTGGTGACGAAGGCGATCTTCTTGCCGTTGGGGGACCAACTGGGATTGAAGTCTTCGGCTTCGTTTTTCGTCAATTGTTTGACGCCGGAGCCGTCCGCTTTCATCGTGAAGATTTCGTTGTCGCCTTCGGGATTGTCGGTCGTCACCCGGTCGCTGGCGAACGCGATCAAGCCGTTTTTGACTTTGGTCCTGGCGGCCGCGTTCGATTTGGCGTCGGGCCGGGCTTTGGCGTCCGGCTTGGATTTGGCGTCCGCCGGTTTGGCTTTGGCCGCGGCCGCCACCGGAGTGAGCGCCGCGAGTTCGACGCGGCCGCCGGCGACGACCATGGTCGCCGCCAGCGCCACCGCCGCCACTCGGCCGAGGTTCGCGCGCGTTCGTTTGCTCTGCATGGGCGTGCTCCGTTTCTCCTGGTTCGTTCACTTGCCTGTCTTCATTGGAAATGCGTCGGCTGCCGCGGCCGCCCGGGTTGCTCCGTTGCGCTCATCGATCGGCTGAACCGCGCGGCGTCGTTCGTGCCGCAGGTCGTCGCTGCGCCGCTTGCCGCCCGCGGCGCCCCAGTCATGGACCCAGCATGACGCCCGGCGGCGCCGGCGGCATCCGCTGAATCGTGCAGATCGCTTATGCAGATCGGTCGGTCGTCGCCGCCGGCAGAACCGGGCCAGCGCCGAAAACGACGATGCGCGGCGCCATGCAGCGCGGCGATGGCCACGCGATGTCCGGCGCCGCGCTCCCACACGGCTTGCATAGCCAATCTGCATCGAATGGTGGATGGCCGGAACGACCGCAGCCGGCATGATCGCGGTGGGCGGCCAGGCAGAGGCCGCACGACGCAGGGGAACGGGCGGAAACGAGCCCAGCGGGGCCGGGACCGCCCGTTCGCCTGTGGCGAACAACGACAAGGGCGCCGAGCGATCCGCTCGGACGAGCGGCGGTCTTCGGTCGCTCATCCGCGATCGTGATCGCCGTCGCCGAGATCATTTGCCCAGCCAAACGAAAGGAGGAGGTTGGTCCCCGCCGGAGCGGGCGACGGTCAGACCGGACGCCCTGCTCGCGACATTGTTTCGATGACCGACAGGATGCAAACCCGGAAAGGATCGTTCATGCGAGGCAAAGCGCTTCACATTTCGGTGCTCGGGCTGATCGCGCTCGTCGCGTTCGCCGGCTTCTTCACCCGCGGCATCGCCGCGCAGGAAGCGACGCCGGCGCCGATCGCCGAAAACCAACTCGCGCCGGGCGTCACGGCCGAGGTGTTCGCCGCCGTCCCATCCGGGCGCGCCCCCGGCCAGACGCTCTACACGGTGCGCCTGGTCTTCCAGCCGGGCGCGTCGATCTTCCCGCACAGCCACCCGGGAACGACCGTGTTGAGCGTCGCCTCCGGCGAATTCGGCTGGACGCTGGTCAAGGGAACCGCCCACGTCGTGCGTGGCGCGGCGTCCGGCTCGCCGCAGGCCATCGAAGACCTGACGCAGCCGGGCGACGACGTGGTGCTTCATCCGGGCGACGCCATTTATTACGAAGACGACGTCGTCCACACCGCTCGTGGAGCCGGCTCCGAGCCGGCGGTCGTCCTCGGCTCGTTCGTGCTGACCACGGGCCAGCCGCTGCTGATGCCGGCGGGCATGAACATGAGCGCGACGCCGACGTCGTAGCCGATTTCACACCGCTGTCCGGCGCCGTCGGGCCGCAGTTGCACAGTCCGATTGCATCGTTTTGATGACGTCCGCGCGCGGCGCGTCGGACATGATCTGATGGGCGGTCCGCTTGGGCCGCACGAGCCAGCAGGACAGGGCGGAGCGCGATTCCGTGGGCCGGCTCCGCCCTGTCCCCATCGAGGCCTTGCGACAACCATGAACGCGCGACGATTCGACGAACTGTTGGCCGGATTGGGGCGAACGCCGACCCGCCGGCGGGTTTTCGCGGTCCTTGGCGGCGCCGCGCTCGGCGGCTTCGTCTCCCGCGACGGCGCGACGAAGGCCGCCCGGCAAAAGCACAACCACCAGCGCCAGCCCCCGAAAACGTGTCGGCCGGGCCAGCGCGTGGGCGTCGTGCTCGTGCCGGCGACCGGCGATTCGGTCCGGACCCCGGTCCTCCTGAAAGGAGAGGTCTACCGGCTGCGCGCTATCGGCGCCTGGAAAACCAATGCCCAAACGGGCAACGACGCCGTCGCCGCCTTCCCCTTCGACGATCCCTCCTCGCCGACCTTCACGTTCCAGGGCGTGCGGCTGGGACTCTCGATCGACGGCGGCAGCCCCGATGTCTGGGGCGACTACACCACCAATCACGTCTACGAGATCGCCATGAACGGACGCGGCCGGCCGCTGTCGCTGCACTTCACCGATCCGGTCACCAGCGACAACAGCCTCAACGTGGCGGTCGAAGTCACGTGCCTTGGAAAGGTCGTGCGGAGTGATCGCCAGCGCCGTCCAGCCGGCTCGGCGCCGGCGCCATCCGCGGAATCTGCAAACGCGATGCCTGCCGCCGGTCGGAGAACGTGACGTGCGCGCCCCGACCCTGACCCCGACGTGGGCGCGTCGTGCCGCCTGGTTGGGAATGGCGGCCATGCTCGCCCTGGTCCTGGCCATCGCCGCATTACCGGCGGAGGCCAGTCGTCTCGCCCACGCGTGCGTTGCGCTGGCCGGTTGGAGCCTCGCGCATTGGACCTGTCCGCAACCCGTCGAATCCAGCCTGTTCATGACGCATGGTCTCTCGCCGGGGCTGGTTCCAGCCTCCTGAACCTCCGACGCGCCGGTCATCCGGCGAATGTCGGCTCGATCCGATCGATGGCTCCCCGTTCGGGGAGATCGCGACAAGAAGGCGCCAAGGAGCGAAGACGTGCTCAAACGATCACTTGGTCCCGAGACTCAGGCGTTGCATGCGGGGCAGACGGTCGATCCGACGACCAAATCTCGCGCCGTGCCGATCTATCAGACCACCTCGTATGTCTTCGACAGCGCCGAGCACGCCGCCAACCTGTTCGGCCTGAAGGAATTCGGCAACATCTACACGCGCATCCACAATCCGACCCAGGATGTCTTCGAGCAGCGCATGGCCGCGCTCGAAGGAGGCGTGATGGCGGTCGCCTTCGCTTCCGGGCAAGCGGCCGAGACGATGGCGATCCTCAACCTCGCCAAAGCGGGCGATGAGATCGTCTCGACCACCAGCCTCTATGGCGGCACGTACAACCTCTTCCATTACACGCTGCCGAAATTCGGCATCACGGTCAAGTTCGTCGAGCCGACGCCGGAAGCGGTGCGGACGGCGATCACCGACAAGACCAGGGCGGTCTACGGCGAAACGATCGGCAATCCCGACCTGCTGACGCTCGACATCGAAGCGGTCGCCGCGGTCGCCCACGCGGCCGGCGTGCCGCTCATCGTCGACAACACCTTGCCGACGCCCTATCTGGTGCGCCCGCTCGACCATGGCGCCGACATCGTCGTCCATTCCGCGACCAAGTTCATTGGCGGCCACGGCACGTCGATCGGCGGCGTGCTGGTCGATGGCGGCACGTTCGACTGGACGGCGTCGGGGCGTTTTCCCGACTTCACCACGCCCGACCCGAGTTATCACGGCCTCGTCTACGCCGACGTCTTCAGCGAGGCGAATTTCGGCGCCAACATCGCCTACGCGATCAAGGTTCGGGTTCAACTTCTGCGCGATATCGGCGCGGCGGTCAGCCCGTTCAATTCGTTCCTCTTTCTGCTCGGGTTGGAAACGCTGCCGGTGCGGATGGAGCGGCAAAGCCAGAACGCGATGGCGGTCGCCCGCTTCCTGGTCGAGCATCCGAAGGTGTCGTGGGTCAACTATCCGGGCCTGCCGGGCCACCCGGCCTACCGCACCGCCAGCAAGTACCACCGGATGGGGCTCTACGGCGCGATTCTCGGCTTCGGCGTGCACGGCGGCCGGGAGGCGGGGCGGCGGGTGGTGGAATCGACCGAACTCTTTTCCCATCTCGCCAATGTCGGCGACGCCAAGTCGCTGATCATCCACCCCGCGACCACGACCCATTCCCAATTGACGCCGGAAGAGCAGGCGACGACCGGCGTCACGGACGACTACGTCCGGCTTTCGGTCGGCCTCGAAACGATCGGGGATTTGCTCGACGACCTCGAGCAGGCGCTGCAGGCGGCGTAAGCCGCGGGTGCCTCGTTCCCCCACCGTCACGTATTCGGCGCGGCTTCGTTCAGGGAGTCAACAATCGTGTACAGACTCGATGGCATGTCAGTCGATGTCGCCCGCGAACGCCACGCGGATCTGGCCCGCGAAGCGGAGCGGGAACGGCGGATGAGCGAATTGGGAATCCCATCGCCGTCCGTGCGTGAGTTGGTCGGCCGCTGGATCGCCGATTGGGGAAAGGCCATCGCTCGGCGGAAGCCGGCGGCCGGCCGCCGGCAGTTGCGTCCGGCTTGTCAGGACTGAATCGCACACCGAAAGGAATGAACGATGGTCATGGTGCAATTGATCTTTCCCATCGTCGCGCTGGCGCTGTTCGCGTTGCTCGCCGCCCGCTTCGGCTGCGACAGTCGCGACGGACCTGACACACCACCGCAGCCGCCGTTGGGTTCGACCGGCTGAACGCAGCCGCGCCACGGCGCGGCGGAATCCGTGCGTCCTCATCGATCGTCACCAGGACCGCGCTGCCGGCGGTTCGGCTCCCCGCTAGCATGGCGCGATGCAGAAGTTTCCGTCGCTGCCCAGGACGCAGGCTGTGCCGACCGCGCAGTCCGCGGTGCTCTGACAGAAGTTGTTGCAATTGGGAGTGAAGGGCGAACACGGGAAGTATTGCCCGCAGAGGAAGTTGCCGCTGCCATCGACATCACCGAAGCAACCGTCGCACCCAGAAGGCGAGCACCCGGCGCACGACAAGCCCGAGGTGATCTGGAAGCAACTGCCGTGGACGCACTCGTACCCGCTCGGGCAGTTCGTCGCGTTGCATTGGCCAACCACGCAACTCCCGTCCACACACGTCAATCCCGCCGCGCAGCACCCGATGCCCTCGCAGAGGTCGCCGCACCGTCCGCCACAGCAGCCCCACCCCGCGGGGCAGGCGTGGCCACACGTGGCGCAGTTCGCCGGGTCGGACTGGAGGTCGGCGCACACTCCGCTGCAGCAGGTCTGCCCGGCAGGGCAGGCGCCGCACTGGAGCGTGCCGCCGCAGCCATCGCCGATCGTGCCGCACTGGCCGGGTTGGCAACTGGTCTGCGGCGTGCAGCAGTTGCCCGCGGTGCAGACCTGGCCGGGGGCGCAGGTGTTGTCGCAGATGCCGCAGTTCTCCGGGTCGGTCTGACGGTCGGTGCACTCATCGCCGCAGCAGGTCAGGCCCGCGCCGCAGCACTCCCCCACCCCCACGCAGCAGAACTCGGCGGCGCAGCACGTCGCCCCGCAGCAGATGTTCCCGGCCGGACAGCACACCGAGCCGCAGCAGACCTCGCCGTCGGCGCACACGACCCCGCTCTGCCCGCAGGGCGCGCCCTTGCATTTGCCGTTTTGTTCGTTGCAGGTTTGGCCGGTCGGACAGGTTCCGCACGAACCACTGCAGCCGTCCGGACCGCATTGCTTGCCCTGGCATTGCGGCGCGCACTGACACTGCCCGTTCTGACAGGTCGTCTTCGATCCCGGACAACTCACGCACGCCGCGCCGCCCGTGCCGCACGCTTGTTCCGTATTGCCCGGCTGGCAGACCCCGTTCTTGCCGCAACAGCCGTTCGGACACGTCTCGAGCGAGCAGGTCGGCTGCCCCTGACACTTGCCGTTGGCGCTGCAGTTTTGGCCGGGCAAGCATGCGCCGCACCTGCCGTCCGGGTTGCCGCAGCCGTCGGGGCCGCATTGTTTGCCCGCGCAGTTCGGGGCGCAGCACAACCCGGCCTGGTTGCACTGGTTGGCCGGCGACTGGCAACAGCCGTCCACCGGGCAGCAGCCGGTCGCCGCCGGACCGCACGCCGTCCCGCTGCAGGTATCGACCTTGGCGGCGCAAACCTGACCAAAGCAGTTCCCCGTGCAGCAATCGCTGTTCTGGGTGCAGGCGTCGCCGTCTGCCGCGCAGCCGAGCCTGGGGGCGCAGCGGCGATTGTCACACTGGTTCGTGCAGCACTGGCTGTTTTTCTTGCACGGCTGGTCGTTGTCGCGGCAACCGTGCGGCTTCTTGCATTGCTGGCGCTGGG
>JAICJJ010000224.1 GCA_025928535.1 Thermomicrobiales bacterium | reverse complement strand
TTCGAGACGCCGCGCCTGGCCGAGCGCGCCGAGTTGTTGCGAGCCATCGCCCGCAGCATCACTGCGGAGTATCCGCAAGCATCTATTGAAGTAAAAATAACTCCGCAATATCGCAATATGGCCGAAGGGCTGGCCAAGGAGCCGCGCGCCCGGATCGCGTGCGAGATCACGCCGCAATACCGCAACATGCGCTACTGGCTGGAAAACGACATGCGCCCGGTCGAGTTGGCGCGGGAAGCCTGCCGCCAACTCGGCATCGAGCCGACCTCGACCCCGACGCGCGGCGGCACCGACGGCTCGCGTCTGACCGAACTGGGCGTGCCGACGCCGAATCTCTTCACCGGCATGCAAAACATCCACGGGCCGCTGGAATGGATCAGCGTCCAGGACATGGCCCGCGCCGCCGCGCTGTGCGTCGCCCTGGCGCAATTGTGGAGCGGCGCGCCGCGCGGCGACCGGTAAGCGCCCGAAGGGCGACCGCGACGCCCATCTGGATCGGACTGACGTGGACGAGTGGGGGACGATCCGCGGCGCGATCGACGCGGATCGGGGAGCGTGAAGGAGGAGGGGGATGAGCGCTGCCAAGGGCGCCGCACCGGAAGAGAAAGACAACGCCGCCGCCGGCGGATTTCTGGGCTGGATCGAGCGGGTCGGGAACAAGGTGCCCCACCCGGTGATCATCTTCCTCTACCTGATCGTCGGGGTGATCGTCCTCTCCGCGATTCTCTCCCTGCTCGATGTCGGCATCACCGAGCAAGTGCTCGTGCCCGCCCCGAAGACGGTCGATACCAGCATGTCCATCGCCGGAGGCACGTATGCCCCGCTCGATGAGCCGGCCGGGTTCGAGGTGAATGCCGAAGGCAACGTGGACGTCTTTCCGCATGACTATGTCGTCAAAGAGGTTCGCGTCAACGTGCGCAGCCTCCTGACGATCGAGGGAATTCGTTTCATCTTCACCTCGTTCGTCAACAACTTCGCCGGCTTCACGGTCGTGGCGACCATTTTCGTGGCGATGATCGGCGTCGGCGTGGCCGAGCAAGCGGGAATGATGGCGGCGCTGATCCGCAAGTTGGTCGCCGTCACGCCCGGCGCCTGGCTGACCTTCGTCATCATCCTGGTCGGCGGCCTCTCCAGCGTCGCCACCGATGCCGGCTATTTGATCCTCATCCCCCTCGGAGCCGCCGCCTTTCTCAGCGTCGGCCGGCACCCGGTCGCCGGCGTCGCCGCCGCCTATGCCGGCGTCAGCGCCTCCTTCGCGGTCAACATCCTGATCGCGCCGCTGGATGCCCTCCTCACCGAAATGACGAACGAAGCGATCGCCCTCGTCGATCCTAGCCGCACGATCACGGTCACGGCGAATTGGTACTTCAGCAGCGTCTCCCTGCTGGCGATGGCCGTGGTCATGACATTCGTGACGGCCCGCATCATCGAGCCGCGCCTCGGCCGCTACGACCCGCGGGAGGCGCTCGGTCACGCTCCGGGCGAGGCGACCGACATGCCGACGCCCGACGACGCGGAAAAGGTCGATTCCGCCGCGGAAGCCCGCGGACTGCGCGGCGCCCTCATCGGATTCCTGATCGGGCTGGCCGTCGTCGTCGTCTTCACGGCGCCGCCGGGCGCGCCGTTGCGCGATCCCGCGACCGGGCAGGTCATCGGCACGACGCCGTTCATGAACAGCCTGATCTTCATCATTTCGATGCTCTTCCTGGCGGCGGGCATCGGCTATGGCCGCGGCGCCGGGACGATCAAGAGCAGCGTCGACATCGTCAATGGCGTGACCAAGACCTTCGCCGGGTTGGCCGGCCTCATCTTCATGCTCCTCGTCATCAGCCAGTTCATCGCCTACTTCAACTTTTCCAACCTGCCCGACGTCATCGCCGGCTCGCTCGCGCAAGCGCTGCAACAGGCGCGCGTGCCCGACATCGTCCTGCTCGTCCTCCTGATCCTGGTCATCGCCGTGATCGACATCATCATGACCGGCGCCTTGCCGAAGTGGGCGATCCTGGCGCCGATCTTCGTTCCCCTCTTCATGCGGCTCGGCATCGCGCCGCAGACGGTGCTGGCGGCCTACCGCGTCGGCGACTCGCCGCTGAATGTGATCACGCCGCTGATGGTCTACCTGCCGTTCGTCGTTCTCATCACCCAGCGTTACGTGAAAAGCGCCGGTCTGGGCACCATCATCGCGCTCATGATCCCGTACACGGTCTTCGTCCTGATCACGTGGATCATCCTGTTCATTGTCTGGTTCGCGCTCGGCATCCCCCTGGGGCCGGGATATCCGGTCAACCTGGGTTGACGCGCGACGCGCCGACGCTCGGTTTCGGCCAGCAGCGCCACGAAGGATGGCGGCGGTGAAGCGCGATTTCGGCCGGAGCGGTCGGCGTGGGGGGCGTGTGCCGGCATGAGCCATCTCACCATCACCCTGCTGATCCTCGTCGTCGCGGTCGCGCTGTTCGTCTGGAATCGGATTCCGGTCGGCATCGTCGCCCTCGGGGTGGCCCTGGCGCTCTGGGCGAGCGGCGTCCTCACGCTGGAGCAGACGCTGGCCGGCTTCGGCTCGCCGACCGTCGTCCTGATCGCCGCCCTCTTCGTGGTCGCCGAAGCGCTCGACGCCTCGGGCGTCACCACCTGGGCGGGACTGCAGATCATCAAGCACGCCGGCGACAGCCAGACGCGTCTGGTCGTGCTGACCATGATCGTCGGCGCGCTGCTGTCGGCGTTGATCACGCCGAACGGCGCGGCCGCAGCGCTCATTCCGATGGTTGTCGTGCTGGCCATCCGGTTGGGGCGGTCGCCGTCGCAATTGCTGCTGCCGCTGGCATTCGCGGCGCACGCCGGCTCGCTGCTCGTGCTGACCGGCACGCCGATCAATGTGCTGATTCTGGAAGCCGCGCTTGACGCCGGCGCCGGCAATCTCGGCTTTTTCGAGTTCGCCCGCGTCGGGATTCCGCTCGTGATTGGCACGATCCTGATCGTCGTCCTGTTCGGCTCCCGGCTGCTGCCGAACCGCAGCGCGAAGGCCTTGTCGCGCGACCTGAGCCGCCTGCCGCAAACGCTGCTGCGCGACTACATCCCGTCGGACGCCGTCGCGCGGCTGCGGGTTCGCCCGGAATCGGCGCTGCTCGACACGACCGCTCGCAGGATCATCGGCCGGCCCGAAGACGGGCTCCACATCATCGGCGTGCAGGACAGCCAGGGGCGGCCGCTCGCCGACGTGCCGCTCGGCGCCGGCAATTTCATCCTCGTGCGCGGTCAGCCCGGCGCGATCGATCGGTTCGCCGGTGAACAGGGGCTGGAAATCCTTCGGGCGGTGGACGGCGACGGCGATGGCGGCCTGATCGGCCCGGAATATGGCGTGTCCGAAGTGATCGTCGCGCCGCGCTCGGCATATGTCGGCGCGACGGTTTTCCCCGGCATGGTCACCGACAGCGGGGAATTGGTCGTGCTGGCCGTCCAGCGGCTCGGCGAGGAATTGCCGGCGGGCGACGTGACGATCAAGCCGGGCGACGCGATGTTGCTCGCCGGGCGCTGGGACGCGCTCGACGAGCAGACGCGCGACCCCAACGTGGTGCGGGTCGACGCGCCCGACGCGATTCGCCGGCAAGCCGTGCCGATCGGCCCGCGCACCGTTCCGGCGCTCGTCGTCCTCGCGGCGATGGTGGCGCTGCTGACGACCGGGCTCGTGCCGGCCGCCGTCGCGGGGCTGCTGGCCGCCATCGCGATGATTTTGCTCGGCGTCGTCACCGTCGAACAGGCGCACCGCGCGATGTCGTGGACGACACTGATTCTGGTTGCCGGAATGATCCCGCTATCGACCGCCATCACGCAATCGGGCGCGGCCGATCTGCTCGCCGGGGGCATCGTCGGCGCCGTCGGCGGCGCCGGGCCGCTCGTCTTGCTGCTGGGGCTCTTTCTCATCACCGCCGTGCTCGGGCAAGTCATCAGCAATACGGCGACCGCGTTGATTCTCATCCCGATCGCCTTGTCGATCGCGAAGGAGACGGCGATTTCGCCGTTGCCGTTGCTGATGTGCGTCAACGTCGCCTCGGCCGCCGCCTTGCTGACGCCCGTCGCCACCCCGGCCAACATGATGGTGATGCGGCCGGGCGGCTACCGCTTCGGCGACTACGTGCGGTTCGGGCTGCCGGTCATGCTGCTCTACCTCGTCGTCGCGGTCTTCGTCGTGCCGCTCTGGTGGCATTGGTGACCGCACGTCGCGCCGGACCGCCGGCGCGGCGGAGCCACTGCGTTTGACGCGAAAGAAAGGAGCAACGTGATGCCTTTCGGACCGATCGAGATGCTGGTGGTGAAATTTCCCGGCAATCGCTTTACCGGCGAGATCATGCCGGCGATGGCGGAACTGGTCGAAAACGGCACGGTCCAGATCGTCGATTTGCTCTTCGTCCACAAGGATGCGGCGGGCGCTGTCTCGCTGTTCGAATTCAGCGATCTGGCCCCGGACATCTTCGGTCAATGGGCGCCGTTGGCGACCGACCTTACCCCGCTGTTGAACGAGGACGACGCCTACCAGTTGGCCGCGTCGCTCGACAACGATTCGTCGGCCGGTTTGCTGTTGTTCGAAAACACCTGGGCCAAGCGGTTCGCCGACGCCGTCGCCAATGCCCATGGCGAGGTGCTGCTGAACGAACGCATCCCGCGCGTGGTCGTGGAAGAAATCGTCGCGACGACGGCATAGGCGAATCTGGAACAGGCGCGAACCGAGAGGAGAAGCCAATCATGATGCGCAGACGAGGCGGCCCCGGCGTGCTTTCGACGATGGCGCGGACGGCGGTCGTCGCCGGCACGGCGACGGCGGTGTCGAACAAGGTCAAGGCGAAAGGAATGGCGAACGCGCAGGCGCAGCAGCAACAGCAGCAGGCGCACGCGGCAGCGCAGCAAAATCAGGCGCAGATGCAGGAGCAATTGGCGGCGTTGCAGGCGCAACAGGCGGAAACGGCGGCGCTGGGCGGGCCTGCCGCCATGCTGGCCCAATTGGAGCAACTGGGGCAACTCAAGGAAGCGGGGGTGCTGACGGACGAGGAATTCGCCGCCGCCAAGGCCAGGGTGCTCGCCGGTTGATGGAAGCGTCGCTCGGCGGCCCGCCCACGCGGCTTGGCTCAATGGCGAAGACCGTGTGCTGACGCCGAAAGGCCGCTCGACTCGGGAGAAGTCGAGACGGCCGGGCTGTTGTGATCGACGACTCCAATTTCGGACTTGTCATAACATGAAGTCGCCAGTCGCGGGGCGAGTGGGGCGCTGAAATGGGAGGGGTGGGCATGC
Organism: Thermomicrobiales bacterium; assembly: GCA_025928535.1. Taxonomy (GTDB): domain Bacteria; phylum Chloroflexota; class Chloroflexia; order Thermomicrobiales; family UBA6265; genus JAICJJ01. Next base: position 335 of record JAICJJ010000224.1, on the reverse strand, counting down.
TTGCCGTGGGCGTTGCGTGGCTGGTCGTTCTGGCGGCTATTGGTCCAGGAGCGCAAGCCACGCCGACGACGGAGCCGATCATTCCGCCCGTCGTCTGGGAACTGGTCAGCCTGAGTGGACCGGACGGCGCCAATGTCGATGTCGCCGAGCCGACGCGCTACACCGTCCAGTTTCTGCCGGACGGCACGCTCGTCGCCCAGTTCGACTGCAACCATGGCGGCGGCTCCTACGAAGCGTCCGATGGAACGTTGACCGTCGTCGGGCTGCGCTCGACGTTGATGGCGTGCGAGCCGGGATCGCACGACACGCGCTTCAGTTTCGCGCTCGACAAGGCG
>JAICJJ010000128.1 GCA_025928535.1 Thermomicrobiales bacterium | reverse complement strand
ATGACGGCCGCACGCTGTCGTTGGGCAGCAGCACCGAGCCGACCGCGGGGCCATCCGGGGATCCTGCAGGCATCGCGCCGCGGGCGAACTGCGCCCCCTTGATGCGCATGCGCGCGGAGAGCCCTTGATCGTTCCCGAGGACTTTGACGAGTAGCGACGTGACCGATGATAGCCCGGAACACGAACAGTCGTCGGACTATCCTTGGTACCGGCTAGTTGCGGATGGATCGCTTGAGCAACGCGATATTCTTTTTGCTTTCCCATCGGTTTCCGTGAAATCCTCCTACATCGATATCACTCGGGACAATATCGACTTTGATATTGTTAGTTACGATGTCATAATTCTTACCCAGTCCTGCGATCTAGCCGCAGGAAAAGTTGAACACGTCTTGTTATGTCCGCTCTTCAGTCAGGAGCAACTCGCTTCCAAGATCAATGCCCTTGCGAAACCTGATGGACTGAAGTCGGTACATCGTGGCAGAGTGGAAAGCCTATATTTGTTGCCGCCTTGCCAAGTCGGAGAGATCGAGCTTCCGCCTCGGATCGTAAATTTCCGACAGGTTCTCACGGTGCCGTTCGATCACATTGCAGAACACGCGAGTCGACAAGAGAATCGTGCACGCCTGTGTCCACCCTACCGGGAGCATCTAGCTCAGGCATTCGCGCGATTCATCATGCGAATCGGCTTCCCAATCGACTTCAACTTGTAAGCAGCGTTCCGGTCCCCTCGCACGGATCCGTCTGACGCAGATCAAACATGCTCAGCGCACGGCCTGCGATGCCGGCGATATGCTGGCGACGCCACTCTTGGCTCACATTGCTATCATCCCTGCCGAACATCGAGGAGGACGATTCGTGAGCGATCTCGAAACCATGGAGCCGGCCGCCGGCGAACGAACCGAACGCGCTCGGGCGATCCTGCATGACTGGGTCCAATCCGAAAGCCTGCGCAAGCATTGCGAAGCCGTTTCCGCCTGCATGCGCCACTTCGCCCGCCGCTCCGGCGCGGACGAAGACCTCTGGAGCGCGGTTGGCCTGCTCCACGATCTCGATTACGAACGGCACCCGAATCTGGAACTGAGCCCGACCGGCCATCCCTTCGTCGGCGTCGCCTGGCTGCGCGAAAACGGCTGGAGCGAAGAGATTTGCCGGGCGATCCTCAGCCACGCAGACTACAGCGGCGTCGAGCCGATCTCGCCGATGGAGCAAACCCTCGTCGCGGTCGATGAACTGTCCGGCTTCGTTGTCGCCGTCGCCCTGGTTCGTCCGGACAAGAGCGTTCACGGCGTCAAGACGTCGTCGGTCCGCAAGAAGATGAAAGACAAGGCGTTCGCCGCCAAGGTGAGCCGCGAAGACATCGTCGCCGGCGCCGAACGGCTCGGCATGCCACTGGACGATCTGATCGGCGAGGTGATCGTCGCCTTGCAAGCCGAAGCCGACCGCCTCGGGGTCGCCGGAGTTCCCGTCGAAGCCTGAACTCCCGATTACGGCTGACGCCCGGTCGCCTTCGCGATCCGCGCGATCGATGCGTCGAGGCGTGATTCCGGCAGTCTCCCCGCCTCCACCGCCTGGACGACGTGCTGGATCAGGTTTTCGACCGGCACGGCGGGCGTGACGTAGAGCACCTGGTCGATGCCGGCCATCAGCGCCAGATCGACCACGTCGTAGGGGTCGTACGCCGACAGCGCGCCCATGCCGAGATCGTCGGTGACGATGCCGCCGGCGAAGCCGAGCGTTTCGCGCAGCATCCGCGTCGCGACCGGCGACAGCGACGCCGGCAGATCGTCCCATTGGTTGTAGCGGAGATGGCCCATCATCACCAGCGGCACGCCCGCCCGCACCGCCGCCTGGAACGGCAAACCATCGGTTTGCAGCCATTCGTCGGTCGTGAGGTCGATCGTCGGCAACGCTTCGTGTGAATCGACCAGCGCGCGGCCATGCCCGGGAAAATGCTTGGCCGTCGTCGCCACGACACTGCCCGCCGCGCCACGCTCAAAGGCGGCGACCTTCGCCGCGACCGTCGCCGGATCGCTGCCGAATGCGCGGCCGGCGATGGCGCTGTCCGGCGTCCAGGCGATGTCGGCGACTGGCGCGAAATTGACGTCGATGCCGTAGTTTTGCAGAAAAGCCACGCGCGCCGCCGAAAGCCGCTCCACCTCGTCGTCCGGCAACGTCCCCATCACCGCCGCGCCGGGCGCCGGATCGCCCGCCAGCCGGATCACCGGACCGCCTTCCTGATCGACCGCGACCAGCGGCGGCCGCGCCGGATTCGTCGCATGGATCGCCGCGATCAAGGCGCGGGTTTCGTCCGGCGTGCCGATGTTGGCGCCGACGAGGATCACGCCGCTCGGCCGCCACTGCTCCAGCCAGGCGGTTTCCTCGGCGGTCAGCACCGTGCCGCCGACCGGCGTGATGAAGAGCGCGGCCGCTTTTTCCGCCAGCGTCAGGTCCGGTTCGGGGCTCGCCGGCGCCGCGGCCAAAACGCCGAGCGATCGAGCGGCGCCCAGCCCCGCAGCGAACGCCGCCAGCCGTCGTCGGGTCAATGTCCATCGCTCGGGATCGTGCCGCTTCACATCGCACTCCGTTCGGGGTCGGACTGCGCCGCGACCAGGTCGGCTGCGCCGTCGGACTCGCGCTGTCGCGCCGCTTCCAGACGCCGGCCGCGCGGCAGGGCGCTCGGCGCCTCGCCCGCCTGCACTCGTGGATGGCGCAGGAAATAGGCGGCGAAGACGATCATCGCCAGCGTCATGAAGAATGCGATCGCGACAAACGTGACGTCATAGCCGAAGCGGACGATCGCGACGCCGCCGGCCAGGCTGGCGATCGCCCAGCCGGCGTTCCAGGCGGCCGAGCGGTAGCCGAAGACGGCGGTGCGCGCTCGCGGCGGCAACACCTCGGCGATGAAGGTCGAATCGATCGGCCAGGCCATGCTGATCGTCGTCTGCCGCGCGATGTACGCCAGGATGGCCATCGGCAACGTCGGCGCCGCCAGCAACGCCAGGAAAAGCGGCACGCCCGACAGGCGCACCAGCATCGAGCCCCACAACGCGCCGAATCTCCGCGTCACCGCCGGCGCCGCCAATCCAACCGTCGCCGCCCCCAGCCCGGCCAGCGCGAAGACATAGCCGACCTGTTCCGCGCTCGCCCCGAGCGTCGTCAGGTAGACGTTGTAGAACGGCATCACGGCGCCCGCGCCGAGCGCCATCAGCCCGCCGACGAGGACGAAGGCGCCCATGTCGCTGCGGACTTGCCGCTTCGCCCGCGCCCCGGTCGCTTCGGGCAACGCCGTGACGTCGGGCGGCGCCGCGTCCCGCCGCGCCGCGCCCATCATCATCAGCGGCACGAGACTCAGCACGGCGACGACGACCCCCGCGAGGAGGGTGATCCGATATTCGACCACCGGCCCGCGGGTGATCGCGCCCGGCAGCAAGCCGCCGAGGAGCGAGCCGAGGGTGCCGGCCAGCCCGATGACGGCGAAGGTGACGGCGGCGACATGCTGCCGCTCGTAGGGTCGCGTCCAGTCGATGATGAACGGCATCGTCGTGGTTGAAAAGTAGGCGACGCCGAAGCCAGAGATCGCGGAGAGCGCGAGCAGTGCGCCCCGGTGTTCGACGAGCGCCAGCCCGGCCGACGCGGCGATGAAGATCGCCATCCCCCCGACGATCGACCGCCAGATGCCGAACCGACCGATCACCGGCCCCAGGGTGACGGCCCCGGCCGCCATCGCGACCGTCTGGGCGGCATTGAACGCGCCGATGTCGTTTTCGCGCAGATGGAGCGCCGTGCAATAGAGGTTGAAGATGAGCGTGAACACGCCCCAACTTATGTAGACCAGCAGGTTGAACACGAGAAAGAGGCGAATGTCTCGCCGGAATCCCCGAACCTGCCGCAGGTACTCCGACATCCCGCCCGCCCGCGTCCCGGCGCGCCTGAATCGCGCCGGCTGAATTGCGCTTCCCGTCGTCGCGGCAGTATAGCCCCGGCCGAACGGGAGTCGGCGAGTCGGCAAGTCGGCGAGTCGAGGAGTCGAGAAGTGGCGAGAGGCCTCCAATCGTCATGCCGAGCTTGTCGAGGCATCTCGGCCTCTGTCATCGGACACGACGAGATCCTTCGACTGCGCTCAGGATGACGCCTGGTTGCGCCGTCGCTCGGAATGGCGCCAGCGCCTCGTCGCCATGTCAATTCCTGGTTGCCCGTCACCGCAACGCCCACCAAGCCGGTAGACTCCGGCGAGGAACGACCGGATGACACGCAAGGAGCGGCCCTGACGATGACGGAAACGACGACGGAACGCGCGATTCGGGTCGGATTGGCCGGACTCGGCCGCTTCGGCAAACTCCATGCGGCGGCGCTCGGCGCGATGCCCGGCGCCCGCCTGGCGGCGATCTGCGATCCGAATCCGGACGCGCTCGCGACCGTCGGCGATCGCTACGACGTGCCGGGGCGGTTCGCGTCGTTCGACGCGATGCTCGGCGCCGGCGGGCTCGACGCTGTCTTCATCGTGACGCCGGAGCCGTTGCATGCGGGCCAGGCGCGGCAGGCGATCGCGCATGGCTTGCCGGTCTTTCTCGAAAAGCCGCTCGCCTTTTCGGCAGCCGAAGGGGCGGAGATCGTCGCGGCGGCGGAACTGGCCGGCGTTCCGCTCCAACTCGGCTTCGTGCTCCGGTTCGACACGCAGCACGCGATCGTCCGCGACGAAATCGCCGCCGGCCGGCTTGGGCCGCTCGTGTCGCTGCGGGTCAAGCGCAATTGCTCGCGGGCGTGGTTTCCCGACTACGGCGACCGTGTTCACCCGGTTTACGAAACGAGCATCCACGACATCGATCTGCTCCTCTGGTACGTCGGCGCGCCGTGCGTTCGGGTGCAGGCGGTCGAACGACGCGTGTCCGGCTTGCGCTACCCCGACGGCTGCTGGGCGCTGCTCGAATTCGCCAATGGCGCGGTGGCGATGCTGGAGACGAGTTGGTTCGTGCCGGACGGCGCGCCGGCCAACGTCCTCACGCCCGACTGGCGCGGAACGATCGACGCCGAACTCGAAGTGGTCGGCCAGCGCGGCAGCGCCCGGATCCGCCTGCTCGATGGCGGCGTCGCGCTCTGGCGGCCCGACTACACGGCCGTGCCCGAAATCGGCCTCTGGCCGGAAGCGCACGGACAAATCGGCGGCGCGTTGCGGGCGGAAGACGAACATTTCCTCGCCTGCGTCCGAAACGGCCAATCATCGACGATCGCCTCGGCCGCCGACGCGCTGGAAGGGCTGCGCATCGCCGAAGCGATCGTCGAAGCGGCGACGAGCGGCCAGCCAGTCGATCTTGCCCCGCCCGCCGCCTGAGCCCGTTCGAAATGCTACGCTTCCAGCGACGGACGCCGTCGGGAAGCGGGCTGTCTGCGTGATCGCCATCGTCGATTCGAGGTGAAGGGCCGGTGCGGATCGTCGTCGTCGCTCCCCCACGCTCGGGGAATCATTGGGTGAAGTGTCTCCTCAGCCGGGTCTACGAACTGCAATGGCGCGGCGGCGATCGCAAGGCGATCGCGCGGGCGGATGAATATCGGGAGCATGTCGCCGGCGGCGGCTTTCCCGACAATTCGATCTTCCACCAGCATTGCCGCTTCCGCTCCGATCTGGCCGACGCGATTCTCGAAACGCCGGCCCATCTCGTGACCGTGGTTCGCAACCCGTACGATGCGTTTCTCTCCTATTACCACTGGGTGCAGGTGCGCGATCCGCGGGAAGACGAAGCGTCCGAACGCGGCGCCGCGCGGCCCCGCTCGCGGATGATCGGCCGGGCTATCGACGATCCGGAGGTGCTCGCGTTTCTGGCCGACGACTACGGGCCGATGCTGATGAAGGCGAACGACTGGCTGCACAGCGGCCGGGCGCTCGTCGTCCGCTTCGAAGACCTCAATCGTGATCCGGTCGAGACGATGCAGCGCCTGACCGACCAGATCGCGCCGGTCGCCCGCGCCACCATCGAAGGCGCAGTCGAAACGTGCCGGCTCGAAAACGTCAAGCAGCAGCGCAAGCAACTGAGCCGAACGGTCCGTCACGGCCAGGTCGGCGAATCGAAGCAGGCGCTCGGGCCAGAACATCTGGACATCTTCCGCCGGGAATACGGCGAGCAGATTCGCAGCCTGGGGTATGAGGTGCGCGAGCCGGCCGCCGTTGCGACCGCCGCCGGAGGAACCGAAGCGTGATCGATCTGACCAGCGACACCGCGACCCGCCCGACGCCGGAAATGCGGCGCTTCATGGCCGAAGCGCCAGTCGGCGACGAGCAGCGCCGCGAAGACCCGACGGTCAACGAGTTGCAGGAGATGACCGCCGACTTGCTCGGCAAGGAGGCGGCGCTCTTTCTCCCGTCCGGCACGATGTGCAACGCGATCGCGTTCGCCGTCCACGCCGGTCGTGGCGACGCCGTCATCCTCGATCGTTCATCGCACCCGAACCAATCGGAAGCGGGCGGGCCGGCCTGGCTGGCGAACGTGATGCTGCGGCCGGTCGATTCGCCGCGCGGCATCTTCACCGCCGACGACATCGCGCCGCTGGTCAGCCGCCGATCGACCCACGAAGCGCGCAGCGCGCTGGTCTCGGTCGAAAACACGACGAATCGCGGCGGCGGCGCGATTTGGCCATTGGAGAATCTCGCGGGAATCCGGGCGCTGGCCGACGACCATGGGATGAGGCTGCACATGGACGGCGCCCGGCTCCTCAACGCCGTCGTCGCCTCCGACATCCCGGCCAGCGCGTTCGCGGCGTACGCCGATTCGGTTTGGCTCGACTTGTCGAAAGGGCTCGGCGCGCCGGTCGGCGCGGTGCTGGCCGGAGCGGCCGAGTTCATCGAGCAGGCGCGCCTGCTGAAGCACCTCTTCGGCGGCGCGATGCGGCAAGCGGGGATCATCGCCGCTGGCGGCGTCTACGCTTTGCGTCATCACGTCGACCGCCTCGCCGACGACCACGCCAACGCCCGTCTGCTGGCGGACGGATTGGCGTCGATTCCGGGCATCCGGCTCGTCTTCGGCCTGCCCGACACCAACATCGTCTTTTTCGACATTTCCGACACGGGATTGACACCAACCCAACTCGAAGCCGGAATCAATCACCTCGGCGTGCGGATCGGCGCCGCCTACGACGGCACGACCGTCATCCGCGCCGTGACCCATCTCGACGTCTCCCGCGCCGATTGCGAAGCGGCCGTCGCGGCGATCCGACAGGTGGTGACCGAGCGTGCCCCGGTCGCCGTCGCCTGAGCGAAGGGCGTCCGATCGGCTCCTCCGTCGGCGTTCCTTCTGCACCGATTGACAGGCATTGACGGGTGCGGTTCAACGTTTTGCGGCGCCGCCAGCCCGTCATGCTGAGCTTGTCGAAGCATCTCGGCTCTCGCCATCGACCGCCGCCGAGATCCTTCGCGGCGGCTGCCGTGAAAAACTCTGTTCTT
>JAICJJ010000475.1 GCA_025928535.1 Thermomicrobiales bacterium | reverse complement strand
TCGTCCAAACTTCGGCCGAATCGCGGCGCGCTATGATCCGCCCATCGCCTGGCTTCGGCCAGGGACGTCATGACGATCTCGCGTCGCTCGTCACGGCGCCGCTCGGGGGGGCATCGACGCGCTTCCATGTCCCGCGGGGCGCGAAGGAGCGCCGATCATGAGTCAGAACCCAAGCGCCGCACGGCTTGCCGTCGAGGTCGAAGCGGCCGACGCGGTCGTCGAGGTGGTGGACCGCGATGAAAAATCCGACGCCGCCGCCGCCCAGGCGCCCGACCAGGCGCAAAGCGACGAGCGACGGCGGACCTTGATCCGCGCGTGGGCGGCCGTCGTCGTCACGGCGTTGGTGGTGCTGATCGTCGTCCTGCTGCTGCCGATCGCCGCGCGAAGTCTGCTCTCCCAGTTGCAGACGGTGGACATCGCTCCCGCGTACGACGCGCTGACCGGCAAGTTGCTCGACCCGACCCGGCAAGACATCGCCCCGCTCGACGCCACCTACGCCAATTTCGACATCAGCGACATCGACGAAGCGAAACGGACGGCGACGATCATCGTCTCCGGCAACCGCCTCTGCAAGACGATCTGTCCCGAAGCGACCATCACCGTTTCGTCGCTGGCCGCGCCCGGATCGCTGACGCGCGGCACGCCGCCATCGACGTCGTTCGTTGTGCCCGGCAAGACCGGGCCGATCTCCGCCACGCTGGTGCTGCCGGTCGCCGGCGATCCCCAACGCTATCCGTTCGACCACTACACCCTGCTCTTCGGCCTCAGCGGCCAGGCCAAGGGACCGAATGGAACGGCGATCTCGGTGACGAAGGAACGGCTCGCCGTGACCACCGAGGTCTCCCTCAGCAGCAGCGTCGGCCGCTTGCAGATGGCGCCGCCGGTCGCGCTCGACGCCGCGCGCATGACGCCGCCGGAAGGCGCCGTGCCGTATCTTAGCGTCCTGCGGCTCGAGTTCACCCGGCCGGCCTATCTCCAGGTGCTGACCGTCCTGCTGGTGCTGTTGATCACCACGTCCGGCTTTTTTGCCCTCTTCATGCGCGATCTGCCCGATCTCTCGCTCGGCATCGGCGGCATCATCCTCGGCGTCTGGGGCATCCGCTCGGTCGTCATTCAGGGCAATCTGCCGTCGGTGACCCTCGTCGACACCATGCTCGCCCTGGTGATCCTGCTGTTGTTGCTCGGCATGGCGATCCGGGCGACGCTCCACTTCTGGCGGCAGGCGCAGATCGCGAGTCGCCAGTAGGCGCGCTCGCGAATCGAACAGTTACCGCGCGGATCGGGTCGGCGCGTTTTCCGGCGCCAACGCGAGCCACCCCCGTTCGATCCATTCGCGCGTGTCGCTCGGCTGCGCCGGAGCGAACGGAACGGTCGCGGCCGGCGACGCCCCGGCCGATTTCGCTTCACACGCGTACTTGCCGCAACGCCAGCCTTTCGGGCAGCAAACGCCGTGGCCGCAGCATTTCCAGCCCTTCTGGCAGCACTGGGCGGACCCGCAGCAATCCGTATCTTTCGAGCAGAGTCCCTGGTTGCAGCAACGGACGAACTGTCGCGGGTAGCAACCGGCGCCGGTCTTGAAATGGCAGCAGGCCCAGCCGGGTTGACAGGTCATGATGCCGCACTGCTTCGAACCGTTGCCGGCGCTCGCCTCGAGCGCGGATGCGCCGAACGGGGCGCCAAGCAACCCGCCGGCGACGATCCGAAAGACCGATCGCCGATCTTCCGCCGCCCCCAGCCGCCGCGTGAACCAATCGAACCGCCGCTCGTCCATGACTTCGCCTCCCCAGACCGTTGATCTGCGTTCCCCCTCCCATTGTTGTAACGCTTCGAACCGGAAGAACGGTCAGCCCGGAACGCGCGCCCGTCGCTCACGCTTGCCCGCAACGGCCGGCGGCGCGGGACGTCGGATGGTCAGTTCCTTGCCGGCGCCGCGATGGGCGTCGTAGTAGGCGAAGCCGTCCGGATAGTCGCGAACGATGCCGGCGTCGAGTTCGACGATCCGATGGCAGACTCGATCGAGAAACGCGCGGTCGTGCGAAATGGCGAGAATCGTGCCGCGTCCAGCGTCGATGAACGCCAGCAGCGCCGCTTCCAGCCGTTCGATCGACGCCAGATCGAGATTGTTGGTCGGTTCGTCCAGCAGCAGCAGATTGGCGCCGCGCGCAATAAGGCCGGCGATTTGCAGCCGGCTCCGCTCGCCGCCGCTCAACTCGCCGATCGGCCGCAGGATGTCGTCCCGATCGAACAGCAGCCCGTTGAGAAAGCCGATCGCCGCCTGTTCGGTCATCGGCTGCAATTTGCGGATGGTGTCCAGCGCGGTCGCCGCCGGATCGAGCGTGTCGTGCTCTTGCGCCGCATAGCCGACCACGATCGACGGCCCCAGCCGGAGTCGGCCGCTCGTCGGCTCGTCTTCCCCCATGACGAGCCGGAACAGCGTCGTCTTGCCGGCGCCGTTCGCGCCGACCAGCCCGACCGCCTCGCCATGCCGGATCGTCAGGTCGAACGGTTCGAAGACGACGCGGTCGCCGAACGATTTGGCGAGGGCCTCGGCTTGCAGCACCAGCTTCGAGCCGCGCTCGGCCGCGAAGGCGACGTCGATCTGGCGGCGCTCGAGGATCGGAGCCGGGGTCTGCTCCAGCCGCGCCCGCTCTTCGGCCAGTTTGCGCCGCATGTTTTCGGCCCGGGGCGCGAATTTCGGGTTTTGCCGCGCCCATTGGGTCAATTGCTCGGCGCTCGCTTTCAACTTCCTGAATTCCCGTTCTTCCAGGTCGCGCAGTTGCGCCGCCCGTTCCAGCCGCTCCCGCTTTTGCCGCTGGAAGTCGGCGTAGTTGCCCGGCCAGGATTCGATCCGGCCGTCTTCCAGTTCGAAGATGCGGTTGGCGATGGCAT
>JAICJJ010000202.1 GCA_025928535.1 Thermomicrobiales bacterium | reverse complement strand
TCGGTGTCGCCGACGATCAACTGGGCTTCGAGCCGGCGCAGGTAACGGTCCGTCCGCCACTCTTTGGCCAGTTCCACCGACGCCCGCCGGAGATTGCCGTCCCACGATTTCAACTGCGTCTCGAACTTGCCGAATAGCGTGAGCGCATCCGCCACCGCGCCGGCGAACCCGGCCAGGACCTGGCCGTCATTCAGCGTTCGGATCTTCCGCGCGCCATGCTTGAGCACGACGTCGCCAAGCGTCACCTGACCGTCGCCGGCAAGCGCGACGGCGCCGTTGCGGCGAACGCCAAGAATGGTCGTCGCGCGCAGGCGACGCCCATCGAGATCGATGCGTGAAGTGGGCACGGGTCGCAGAGGTCCGATTCACATGGCGCGGCCGAACTGCGGCGCACGCGGCGGCACGTCGCAGCGCGCCAGCGGGCGCTGCGCCTCCTATTGTACCTCAGTCATCGTTCATGACAATGACGCCACAAACGATGTCTCAGCCCGCTTTCGCCAAACCGGCCGATTCATGGCCGCACGTTGGGCACCGCACTTGTCCGCGCCGTCCCGTCTCCACCATGTACGGCGAACCGCATTGCGGGCAGGGCATGGCGACCGGGCGATTCCACGAAACGAAATCGCACGCCGGGTAACGCTCGCATCCGAAAAAGGCGCGCCCCTTCTTCGACCGCCGTTCGACGATTTCCCCTTCGCCGCATTGCGGGCAGACGACGCCGACCCGCTGCAGCAACGGCCGCGCGTTGCGGCATTCGGGAAAGCCGCTGCATGCCAGAAACTTGCCGTACCGGCCGAGTTTAATCACCATCGGCTGCCCGCACTTTTCGCAGTCTTCGCCCGACGGCTCGTCTTTCAGCCGCACGCGCTCCATCGTCCGTTCGGCGTTGGACAGCGTTTCCGTGAACGGACCGTAGAACTCGTGCATCGTCGGCACCCAGGCGCGCTCGCCCGCCGCGATCTCGTCGAGCTCTTCCTCCATCTGCGAGGTGAAGCCGACATCGAAGATGCGCGGGAAATGCTCGACCAGCAGGTCGTTGACGACGAACCCGAGTTCCGTCGGCGCGAGTTTCTTTTCTTCGACCGCGACATAGCCGCGCGCTTGCAGCGTCGCGATCGTCGGCGCGTAGGTGCTCGGCCGGCCGATGCCCTGCTCTTCGAGCGCCTTGACCAGCGCCGCTTCGCTGAACCGCGGCGGCGGCTGGGTGAAATGCTGCTCCGGGATTAGCCGTAGCAGGTCGAGGTCTTCGCCCGCGGCCAGCGGCGGCAACGCGCCTTTTTCCAGTTCATCCGCTTCGTCGCCGTCGTCCCGCCCGGCCTGGTACACCGCCATGAAGCCGGGAAACGTGACGACCGACCCCGTCGCCCGAAACAGGTACGGCACTTGTTCGGACGATTTCAACTGGTCAGGCTGGCCGGCGGCGACGTCGACCGTCGTCTGGTCGAGCAGCGCCGGGCGCATCTGTGAGGCGATGAACCGCTGCCAGACGAGTTGATAAACCCGGAATTGCTGAGCCGAGAGATGCGGCTTGACGCTTTCCGGCGTCCGATGCGGCGAGGTCGGCCGGATCGCTTCGTGCGCTTCCTGCGCGCCTTTCGCCTTGCGGGCGTAGACCGGCGGCCGCTCCGGCACATAGTCGGCTCCGAAGCGCGCCGCGATGACGTCGCGCGCCGCGTGCTGCGCCGACACGGCGATGTTCGTCGAATCGGTCCGCATGTAGGTAATCAGGCCTTGCGTCCCATCCGGGCCGAGGTCGATCCCTTCGTACAACTCCTGCGCGATCTGCATGGTGCGTCGCACCTGATAGCCAAGTTTGCGCGACGCTTCCTGTTGCAACGTGCTGGTGGTGAACGGCGCGGACGGCCTTCGCTGCGCTTCTCGCTTCGACACGGACGCCACGCGATACGCGGCGCCCTCGAGGCCGCGCTGGACGGCCAGCGTGTCTGCTTCCGTCTTCAGCTCGGGCTTCTTGCCGGCGACGCGATGGAGCGCGGCCCGGAAGGTGTCGCTCTTCCGCGGCGCCTGGTCGACCCGCTTCGCCAGTTCGGCGTCGAGCGACCAGTATTCTTCCGGAATGAACGCGAGGACTTCGCGCTCCCGCTCGACCACGATCCGCAGCGCCGCGGTCTGCACCCGCCCGGCCGAAAGCCCGCGTTTCACCTTCTTCCATAGAAGCGGGCTGACGCCATAGCCGACGAGGCGGTCGAGCACGCGCCGCGCCTGCTGAGCATCGAACATATTCGCGTCGATTTCCCGCGGATGGGCGATGGCCTGCGAAATCGCTTCCGGCGTGATCTCGTGAAATACGACCCGGTGCACCGGTTTTGCGCTCGCGTCGGTCGCCTGGACCAGATGCCAGGCGATCGCTTCGCCTTCGCGGTCAGGGTCGGTCGCCAGATAGACTTCGCGCGCCGATTGCACGCTCTCCTTGAGTTCCTTGATCAGTTTGGCCTTGTCGCGCGGCACCAGGTAGGTCGGCGCGAAATCGGCGTCGACCGCGACGCCGAGCGTGCTTTTCGGCAGGTCCCGGACATGGCCCATGGACGCTTTGACGGTATAGCCGGAACCGAGATAGCGGCCGATTGTCCGCGCTTTCGCCGGCGATTCGACGATGACGAGCTTGCCGCGACCGGCTCCATTCGTCTTCGTCGCCGTTCGCGAGCGCGACGAACTCGTCGACGCGCGGCTCTTGCTCGTGGCGGCGGTCCGCTTCTTGACGGCGGTGCTCGATTTGGCGGACGACGGCTTGTCGCCGGCTTCGGCGGCCGGCGCGCGGTCGGATGATGATTTAGTCGGCATGTGAATCCTGATTGTCTGCGAGCGGCGTGGACAACGGCGTCCGGTCAGCAAGACGCGAAAACGCGCCGCGCGGTTCCCTTCCCCGAGAAAACCTTAGTCAGCGGCGCGGCGGCATGTCAAGCGGTCCGACGAAATTCACCGGCCCCGGATGTAATGGTTGGCGCCGGCGTCGCGGATGCGCCCGTCGAGTTGCAGCATCATCAGCAACGCCCCGGCGGTCGCGCTGTCGAGCCCGGCCGCCGCGGCGAGTTCGTCGATATGCATTGGGTCGAACGACAGCAACGCCAGGATTCGAGCGGCGTCGCCCTCGATCGGCAGCATCTGCTGGACCGCGGCCGGTTCCCTGGCGACGCCGATGCGCAAGTCTTCGAGCACGTCGCCGGCGCTGGTGATCGCGCGAGCGCCGTCGCGCAACAAGGCGTTGCTGCCGGCGCTGGTCGCGGAGAGCATCCCGCCTGGCGCGACGAACACCTCCCGGCCCTGATCCGCCGCAAAATCGGCGGTAATGAGCGCGCCGCTCCGCGCCGGCGCTTCGACCAGGACGACACCGAGCGACAACCCCGAGATGATCCGGTTGCGGGCGGGAAAATTCGTCGCCTCCGGCTTGCGGCCAGGCGGATAGTCGGACAGGACCGCGCCCTGCTCGGCGATCCGCTCCGCCAGATTGCGATGCTCCGGCGGATAGATGACATCGGGACCGGAGCCGAGCACGGCGATCGTCCGGCCCTCGCCGCGCAACACGGCCTGATGCGCCGCGCCGTCGATCCCTCGCGCGAGCCCTGAGACGACAGTGACCCCCGCCGCCGCCAGGTCTTCACCCAGCCGGGCGGCGATTTCGCGTCCCGCCGCCGTCGCCCGCCGCGTGCCGACGATCGCGACGGAAACGTCGTCTGCTGGCGTCAGTTCTCCGCGGACGTAGAGCACGGTCGGCGGCGCGGGAATTTCGCGCAGCAGCCGCGGATAGCGCGGATCGTCGATGGAAATCGGCGCGATCCCCGCGCGCTCGATCCGTTCCAGTTCGCGATCGGGATCGAGCGCGCGCCGCGTTCGCGCCAGGCTTTCCGCCGCGCGGCTGTCGAGCACGGCCGCGAGCGCCCGGGCGTCGGCGTTCCACGCGCACGCCAACGATCCAAAATGGCGGCGCAGCCGCTCCAGGCGGACGGGTCCGATGTACGGAACCTGATGCAACGCCACCCAGTATTTCGTCTCGTCTGCCGGCCCCATTCGCATCCACCTCTCGCCCCAACGCCGCGCTCCCGCAACGCGGCGCTTCGATTGTACGGGTGTACTGGCGGACGAACGCGGCGTCCTGAGCCGATACAATGCCGCCCGCCGGCCAGGGCGCCGGCGCGAGCGAACGGCGAACGGAGGACGGGTTCCCATGCGCATCGAAAATCGGATCAAGGAAACGCTGCAAGCCGGCGGCGTGACGATCGGCGCCTTCGTCCAGATGCCGTCGCCCGACATCGTCGAAATTCTCGCGCTGGGCGGGTTCGACTTCGTCATGCTCGACGGCGAGCATGGGCGCATCTCGCCCGACGACGCCTATCCGATGATTCTGGCGGGCGAAGCGCGCGACATCGACGTGATGGCTCGCATCGGCGAAAACGATCGCCAGGTGATCCTCAAATATCTCGATCTCGGCGTTTCCGGGGTCATGGTGCCGCAGACGAACGACCCCGAGACGGCGCAGCAGGCGGTCGAGGCGCTCCGCTATTGGCCGCGCGGCCGACGCGGTCTGGCGGGCGGCCGAACGTTCGACTACGGCGTCGGCGCGTCAATGCCTGACCGCGCGTCGGCCATCAACGACCGCGTGCTGTCGATCATCCAGTTCGAGCACATCGACGCGTTGCCACATCTCGACGAATTGCTCGCGTTGCCGGAACTCGATGTCCTCTTCCTCGGTCCGACCGATCTTTCCCAATCGATGGGATTCCCGGGCCAGCCGACGCATCCGGAGGTCGAAAAGGTCATCGCCGAAGTCTGCGACCGGGCGCGTGGCTCCAAGGTCGCGCTCGGCACGGTCGCGGGCGACGCCGACCTCGCCAATCGTCGCATCGGCCAGGGCTTTCGGATGATCCTGGCGAACGTGCCGGCGCTGCTGCTTCGCTCCTCGCGGGCCATGCTCGACGGCATCAAGCGCTGAGGACATCGGCCGTCAGCCTGAGCGACCACGCGCGGACGCGGGCGCCGATGCCCGATTCGGGACGAATCGACTGCCGTGTGCCGTTGAGCGGCGATTTTTCAGCGTGGTATGCTCCGCCCGCTGGGCCGAGTTGAACCATGCCAGACCTTGCGCCGCGAACTTCCCGGTGGGAAGATTCGCGAAACGTGCATCGACAAGACATTCGGGACGTCGGCCACGATATGCCACGAACTGGGCGCCGGCTCCCGCAACGGCCGGCGCCAGGAAATCCGAAGAGAGGAGCAGGGATGGTCGCAGAGCCCCGAGCCCAGCCGCGGTCGTCGAAGACCGCCGGCGACGGGAACGCCAAACCGCTGCTGGAGGTGAAGAACCTCAAGACGCAGTTCTTCACGCAGGACGGCGTCGTCAAGGCGGTCGACGACGTTTCCTTCTATGTCATGCCGGGCGAAACGCTCGGCGTCGTGGGCGAGTCGGGTTGCGGCAAGAGCATGACCGGCTTGTCGATCATGCGGCTCATTCCGACTCCGCCCGGGAAGATCGTCGCCGGCGAAATCGTGTTCAACGGCTCCGACATCCTCAAAATGAGCGATGAGCAGGTCCGCTCGATTCGTGGCAACGACATCGCCATGATCTTCCAGGACCCGATGACTTCGCTCAACCCGGTGCTGACCATCAACCGCCAGATCAGCGAAGCGCTCCAGTTGCACATGGGCATGAACAAGCACCAGGCGCGCGCGCGGACGGTCGAATTGCTCAAGATGGTCGGCATCCCGAACGCCGAAGAGCGGGTCGACCAATATCCGCACCAATTTTCCGGCGGCATGCGCCAGCGCGTCATGATCGCGATGGCGCTCTCCTGCAATCCCAAACTGCTCATCGCCGACGAGCCGACGACCGCGCTCGACGTGACGATTCAGGCGCAGATTCTCGATCTGATGCGGATCTTGCAGACG
>JAICJJ010000587.1 GCA_025928535.1 Thermomicrobiales bacterium | reverse complement strand
GAGATTGCCGGCCAGCGCCAGCACCGGCACGATCATGAAAAAGCGGCCGATCAGCATCGTCACGCCCTGGCTCAAGAGATAGAAGGGCGTGTTGGCGTTGAGCCCGGCGAACGCCGAGCCGTTATTGCCGGCGGCGGAGGTGAAGGCGTAGAGAATTTCGCTCAGCCCGTGCGCCGCCGGATTGGCCCGGCTCGCCAAGGCGTCGCCGGAGACGGCGGCGACGGCCGCAAAGCCGAGAATCGCCAGCGGCAAGACGAGGAGCGTCAGCATCGCCATCTTGACGTCGTATTGCTCGATCTTCTTGCCGAGATATTCGGGCGTGCGGCCGACCATCAAGCCGGCGATGAAGATCGCGAGGACGGCGAAGACGAGGAAGCCGTAGAGGCCCGACCCGACCCCGCCGAAGACGACCTCGCCGAGGCCGATGTTCGCCAGGGGGATCAGACCGCCGAGCGGCGTGAAGCTGTCGTGCATCGCGTTGACCGCGCCGCACGAGGTCGCGGTCGTGATCACCGCCCAAAGCGCCGAGGCGGCGATGCCGAAACGCGTCTCCTTGCCTTCCATGTTGCCGCCGGGCGCCGCCGACCCGTTGATGATCGTTGCCTGATTCGCGCCGGCGTGGCTCAGCAGCGGATTGCCGGCCTGCTCGGCCACGGTGGTCACGACGACGCCGGCGATCAGCAAGACCGCCATCGCGGCGAAGATGGCCCGTCCTTGCCGGACGTCGCCGACCATCTTGCCGAAGGTGAACGGCAGCGCCGCCGGGATGACGAGGATCGCCAGCAGCTCGATCAGATTGGTCAACGGCGTCGGGTTTTCGAACGGGTGGGCCGAATTGGCGTTGAAAAAGCCGCCCCCGTTCGTGCCCAGCTCTTTGATGATTTCCTGCGAGGCGACCGGCCCCAGCGGCAGCCGTTGCGTCGCCCCCGCCAGCGTTTTCACGGCCGCGTAGCCGTCGAGGGTTTGCGGCACGCCGCGGGCGACGAGGACGAGCGTGCCGACGAGGCAGATCGGCAACAGCACGTAGAGCGTGGCCCGAACCAGATCGACCCAAAAATTGCCGATCTCCCGCGCCGAGCGCCGGGCGAAACCGCGGATCAGCGCGACGGCGATGGCGATGCCGGTCGCCGCCGACGTGAAGTTGTGGACCGCCAGCCCGACCATTTGCGAGAAGTAGCTCATGGTCGTTTCGGGGGCGTACGCCTGCCAGTTCGTGTTGGTCGTGAACGACACGGCGGTGTTGAACGCCAGCCGCGGCTCGACCGGCCCGAGATGCTGCGGGTTGAACGGCAAAAACGCCTGCAGCCGCATGATGGCGTAGGTCAGCAGCAAGCCGCCGGCGTTGAAAAGCAGCAAGGCGGCGGCGTAAGTGGTCCAGCGCATTTCCGCGGCTGCGTCCACGCCGGTCAGCCGGTAGACCGCCCGCTCGACCGGCCGCAGCAGCGGCGAGAGCAGGACGCGCTCGCCAGCGAAGAGCCGGGCCATGAAGCCGCCGAGCGGCCAGGCAAGGCCGACCGTCAATGCGAAAAAAACGAGCAGCATCGCGATCGTGGTCGCCATGCCTTCACCCTCTCCTCCGCGCGCTCGCGGCGCGATCAAAACCGATCGGGCCGGAGCAGCGCGTACAGCAGATAGCCGAGCAACGCGACCGCGATCAGGCCGACGATTCCATCTTCCAGACTCATCCTGTCGCCTCGTTTCCGATCCTCTGGCCGACCGGGCTTTGGTCGATCTAGCCGCGCCGCGATCAAAGCCGTTCGCAGGCGGCGACATAAGCGAGGCACACGGCGAAAAACCCCATGGCGATAGCCGCCATCAGCAGATCCAACATGGCGTTGTCCTCAGGCTTGGCGAATGGACGAAGTCGGCGCGCGACCAGGCGGGATCAGGCGCCGCGGGCCGTTTGCAGCAAGCGGTCGCGGCAGGCGAGGCCACGCTCTTGCAGCCGTCGCCACCACGGCGCGGCGGCGAGTTGGCGGCAGGCGGAGCGAATCTGGTCTTGCAGTTCGAAAAATTCTT
>JAICJJ010000626.1 GCA_025928535.1 Thermomicrobiales bacterium | reverse complement strand
CGTGATCGTCAGGCGGGCGCCGTCCTGCGCGACCTCTTGCACGCCGTCGAGGCGCACGATTTCGTCGACGGTCGGCAGGGGGCGGTCGCTTTCCAGTTCGATGACGCTGCCGCCGTGGATTTGCTTGAGATGGGCGGGCGTGTCGACCGCGATCAACTGCCCGTGGTCGATGATCGCCAGGCGGTCGCACAGCGCCTGCGCTTCCTCCAGATAGTTGGTGGTGATCAGGATCGTCTTGCCCTGATCGCGCAGCGCCAGACAGTAGTCCCAGATCGCTCGCCGCGCCTGCACGTCGACCCCGAGGGTCGGTTCGTCGAGATAGATCAGGCTGGGGTCGTGCAGCAGCGCCCGCCCGAGCGCGAGACGGCGCTTCATGCCCCCGGAAAACGTGCCGACGCGCGAATCCTTGCGATCGGTCAGTTGCACCAGATCGAGGATGCGCGCGATGCGCGCCGCTTTCTCCGCGCGCGGGATGCCGAAGAGGTCGGCGTGAAAATCGAGGTTGGCCCAGGCGCTCAATTCTTCGTAGAGCGCGGTTTCCTGCGGCATCGCCCCCAGGATCCGGCGCACCTGCCGCTTGTTGTGCCGGAGATCGTGGCCCATGACCGCGATCGTGCCGCTGGTCGGGTCGCTCAGGCCGCTGATCATGTTGATGGTGGTCGTCTTACCGGAGCCATTGGGACCAAGCAAGCCGAAAATCTCGCCCTGTTCGACCGTCAGGCTGAGATGGTCGATTGCCCGAAACTGCTTGAAGTCCTTACAGACATCGCGCAGTTCGATCGCGGGCGGCGCCATCCGCGTGGCGGCATCGACAACCGGTTTCGGAGCGAGGATCGTCTGCGCCATGTCGCCTTCTTTCTTCAGGACGAGCGCACTTCGGCCGGCGCGGTGAGCGCGGGACTTTCGATTCGCGGTCGGCCGACGCCGAACCCGACCAGCCGCGCCGGAATATCGCGCAAGAGCGGCGTCCGCGCCATCAGCCGGATAGGCCAGGGAAACGCGGGCGCCGTTTTCGCGCCCATGACGACGCCGATGACCTGCCGCTGCAGGAACGCCTGAAACGCCTGGACGATCCGCACCGGCAATTCGCGCCGGCGCTGCACCGTCGCCAGATCGGCGGTCGTGATGCGACCATCGCGCAATGGCCGCCAGAGCACATTGGCGGCGACGACCGCGTCCTGAATCGCGACGTTGATGCCGACGCCGCCGACCGGCGACATGGCGTGCGCGGCGTCGCCGATCGCCAGATAGCCCGGCGTCCACCAGCGCGCCAGCCGGTTCGATTGCACCGTCAGCAACTTCACCTGATCCCAATCGCGCAACTCGTCGACCCGGTCGGCGAGATCGGGGGTCAGCGCGGCGACGGATTGTCGAAACGCATCGAGGCCGGCGGCGCGAATCTCGTCCGCGCCGCCTTTCGGAATCAGGTAGCCGACCTGCCAGTAGTCGCCGCGGTTGATGAGGACGCCGAAGCGGCCGGGAGCGACGCGGGCGACGAGCGCGGCCGGTTCGTCCGGCCGGTGCGAGAGGCGGAACCAGAAGACGTCGATCGGCGCCGCCGTCTCGATCACCCGCAAACCGGCGCGTTCGCGGGTGCGGGACGAGCGGCCGTCGGCGCCGACGGTCAGCCGCGCCCGAGCCGTCTGTTCTCCAGCGGGCGTCCGGTAGCGGACGCCGCG